>JAFGGD010000026.1 GCA_016930695.1 Candidatus Eisenbacteria bacterium | reverse complement strand
ACGACCAGCATGGGTGTCTAGGTAAACAACTCGTCCGCTCCATAAACCCAATTTCGGAAACCATCCGTTTAAGTACTCGTGGATAAGCTCGTGCTTCTTGTGCTGCAGATTCGTGAACTCCCTCCAATAATCTGGGCTAGTGTCGCGTCCCATTTAGGTTTCTTTTCCTCTAACAGTCACTCTGTCTCGCGCTTTTCAGCACACCCGAGGAATCGTTTGGATTCGTAACACCCCCTAGATCAAAAACTTACCGTTCTTGTAGATCGGCTTCCCGTCGCCGTAGATCACGCCCCCCTTCCGCATGTCCTTGATCATGTCCCAGTGGAGAGCGCTCTGGTTCTTCCCGCCCGACTCGGGGATCGAACGGCCGCACGCCATGTGGATCGACCCGCCCGTCTTCTCGTCGAAGAGAATGCTGCGGGTGAAATGCTTGATGTTGTCGTTGGTGCCGATGGCGAACTCGCCGACGAAACGGGCGCCCGGGTCCATGTGGAGCAGCTCGTTCAGGAGGTCCTCCCCCTTGTCCGCCCGCGCCTCGACGACCGCCCCCTTCTTGAAAGTGAGACGGACGCCGGTGACCTCGCGCCCCTGATAGATGGCGGGGAAGGAAAAATAAACCTTCCCTTCCACCGTGTCCTCCACCGGTCCGGTGAAGATTTCGCCGTCGGGGAGATTGTGGCGGCCGTCGCAGTTCACCCAGGTGCGGCCCTTCACGGACATCCGGAGGTCGGTGTCCTCGCCGATCACGTGCAGCTCCTTCAGGCGGTTCAGCTTCTTGGCGATCGCCGCCTGCTTCTCCGACACCTTCTTCCACGCCGCCACCGGGTTCGGCCGGTGAACCAGGAGCGTCCTGTAGACGAAGTCCTCGTAGTCGGCGAGGCTCATGTCCGCCTCCTGCGCGTCCGACTCGGTCGGGAAGGGGGCGATGACGAAGCTCCATTCCTTTTTATCCATCCGGCCAAAGAAGGTCTCCAGGATCGGCCGGCGCGCCTGCTGGGCGCGCGAGATCCGCTTGGGATCGACGGAGCTGTTCCGCCGGGTGTTGGTCGACCCGTGGATCACGATCCGCGCGCGCGTGTTCTCCGCCTCGTGAAGGAGGAAGGGGCTGGTGTAATCGAGCTGATGCGGCTGCGCCTCGCGGTAGTAGATCTCCTCCCGCCAACCCGGATTGATGTCGAGAATCGGGTGCCCCCCCATCAGGAGGATCTCCCGATACAGCTCCCGGGCGAGTGGCTCCGAAACCGGTTCATAGTTGACGACGATGGCGTCCCCCTTCTTGACGCCGATCGAATACCGGCAGATCAGCTCGGCCAGGCGCTCCACGCGCACGTCCTTCATCGATCCCCTCCTCCGGCTCGTTTCGCGCAAGCCGCTTAAAACCCACACGACGGAAAAGTGTTCGGGGCCGACCCCGCTTTGGGCCCGTAGCCGGTCGGATCCGGAGGCCGGCCCGAACCATTCGATTATATCGCGACCGGGCGTTTCGCGATACCGGGTACCCGGTACTTGCGCGGCACCGGACAACTTGTTGCAAACAGGGTATCTGGTTACCCGATAGAAATGGCCCCGGGCCGTGAAGCCCGGGGCCGGACGCGGAAGGAACGGCGGCAACCGCCGGGGCCGGGATTATTTACCCGGACACTGGCCCGCCACCTTGGGGTCGATGTTTTTGTTGCCGTACGCCTTATCGTACGCCTTCACGAAGTCGGCCGCCAGCTTTTTCGCGCGGTCGTCGTAGGCTTTCTTGTCCGTCCAGGTATTTCGGGGCTGAAGCACTTCAGCCGGCACGCCGGGGCACTCCTTCGGCACGTCGATATGGAAGAGCGGATCCGTTTCGTAGGCGACGTTCTCCAGGTGCCCTTCGAGCGCGGCGGCGACGATCGCCCGCGTGAGGCCGATGTCCATCCGTTTTCCGACGCCGTACGGGCCGCCGCTCCAGCCGGTGTTCACCAGATAGACGCTGCTCCCGTGCTTCGCCATCCTCTCGCCGAGCATCCGCGCGTAGATGTCCGGATTGAGCGGCATGAAGGGAGACCCGAAGAAGCGGGAGAAGGTGGAGACCGGATCGACCACGCCCCGCTCGGTTCCGGCCAGCTTGCTCGTGTACCCCATCAGGAACCAGAGCATCGCCTGCTCCTGGTTGAGGCGCGCCACCGGCGGGAGCACCGCGTTCGCGTCGGCCGTGAGGAAGAGAATCGTCTTGGGGTGGCCGCTCACGGGCGGCGTCTGGATGTTGCTGAGGAAGCGGAGCGGGTAGGAACCGCGGGAGTTCGGCGTCAGCCGCTCGTCATCCACGTCGAAACGCCCGTCCGGGTACATCATGCAGTTCTCGATGATCGCCCCGTGCTCGAGCGGATCCGCCTCGTGGAAGACGGCGTTCCAGATCTCCGTCTCCTTCGCCTCGCGGAGATTGATCAGCTTGGCGTAGCAGCCGTTCTCGAAGTTGGCGATCCCCGTGTCGTTCCAGCCGTGCTCGTCGTCGCCGAGAAGCGCGCGGGTCGGATCGGCGGAGAGACTCGTCTTCCCCGTGCCGGAAAGGCCGAGCAGGAGCGCGCAGTCCCCGCGGGCACCCTCGTTGGCGCTGCAGTGGAGCGGGAGAACGCCGTTCAGCGGGAGCAGGTAATTCATCACCGTGAACATCAGCTTCTTCACGCTGCCGCCGTAGGCGCTGCCGTAGACGAGCCCGACATGGTTGTCCATGTCCATGACGATCGCCATGTCGGAGGTCGCGCCGCTCGCCGTTTTGCGGAGCCGCCCCTCGTACTTCTCCGCCTTCACCTTGTCGTAGGGAATGACCAGGAGGGTGAACCCCTTCCCTGCGAAGCAGCTCTTGCCGATGTCCTCCGGGACGGCGCGGAACATGTTGTCCGTGAAGAGGACCGTCAACGCCTGATCGGCGATGGTGCGGATCGGCAGGGCGTAGGAGGAGTCGGCGCCCACGGTGCGGTCCGTGATGTAGATCCTGTCTTTCTTGGAGAGGACCTCCACCGCGTCCTTCCAGAGCATCTCGAAGGTCTCCGGATCGACGGGGAGGTTATTGGGGGAATCCCAGTCGATGTTCCCCGCGCTCTCCGGGCGTTTCACGATCAGCGTGTCCTTGGGGGAGCGGCCGGTCGACTCCACCGGCGTCCAGGTGGCGAGCGCCCCGTTCGCCGAAGCGAAGGCCTCCTTGTTCTCCAAGGAGTGGCGGATCATCTCTTTTCGTTCCAGGTTCTCCAACACGTTACGGTGCTTCTTGAGCACCTCGACCACCATACCCTTGCAATCCATCTCTCCCCCCTTGGGAAAGGGAAACATCCCGCCCGACTCCGGCCGGACCACCGTTCCCGCGCCTCTCGTTCCCCCGGATTGTACGGGAACGGCCAAGCGCCGGGCAAGGAAGACCGGCGGTGGGGTTCCGAATCGAATCGTGAGACGTGAAACGAGAAAGGGGGCAGCGACAATACCGATCGTCACGATTATTCTCAGGAAGAATGCGCGCCGCGTAAATGGGGACAGTCGCCTATCGCGGCAACGACGGCGGCTTCCCGATAGGGGTTTTCTCGGCGAAAGCCGGGCCGGTCTCAAAGATTCCCCGTATGTCGCCGTGGGGAAGCCGTCGGGGACGGAACGGCGCAATCATATGTAATTAATAGAGATAGACAAAACCAAACACGAAATCCTCTTTCGCGCCCCCCCTCGATCGGGGGTGGTCTTTGACTCCAATGCGTTGTATCCTTCTTTCTTTGCTATCGATCGGCGGCCGGAACCCCCCGGCCGGCCCTCTACTCCGGACGGCGAGGCGGGCCTGAGGAGGTAATAAGTGGAGAAGGAAGAGACGAGCCCCCGGAAAACGGGGAAGCCGATCCCCAAGATCGAGATCCGTCTCGATTGGTGCAAGGGGTGCGGCTTCTGCGTGACCTACTGTCCGCGCGACGTGCTGGAAATGTCCAAGGACAAGAAAGCCGTCGTCGTCCATCCGGAGCGGTGCACCGCCTGCGAGCAGTGCGTCTGGATCTGCCCCGATTTCGCCATTCAAGTCAGTAAAGACCAGGAGTAGAGAGGTCATGCCCGAAGAATCGAAGGCGAAAGCCGCATCTCCCCACGGCGGCGTCCGCGTCATGACGGGAAACGAGGCGTGCGCCGAAGCCGCGCTCGCCGCGGGTCTCCGCTTTTACGCGGGATATCCCATCACGCCCTCCTCGGAGATCGCGGAGATCCTCTCCACCGACCTTCCGCGGTTGGGCAGGAAGTTCATACAGACCGAGGACGAGATCTGCGCCATGGGCGCGATCATCGGCGCCTCGCTCGCCGGGGCGAAGTCGATGACCGCCACGAGCGGCCCCGGCTTTTCCTTGAAACAGGAGAACCTCGGCTACGCCTGCATGGCCGAGGTCCCCTGCGTGGTGGTGAACGTGATGCGCGGCGGCCCGAGCACCGGGCTCCCCACGCTGCCCGCCCAGGGGGACGTGATGCAGACGCGATGGGGCACGCACGGCGATCACTCGATCATCGTCCTCTGTCCCCGCGGCGTGCGCGAAACCTACGACCTCACCATCCGCGCCTTCAACCTCGCCGAGATCTACCGGACGCCGGTGATCCTTCTGCTGGACGAGATCATCGCTCACGTGAACGAGAAGGTGGAGCTGCCGACGAAGGTCCGCGTCGTGGACCGGGTGAAACCGGAAGTCCCCCCCGAGGAGTACCTCCCCTACGCCTTCACCGACTCGGACATCCCCCCCATGGCGAGCTTCGGCACCGGCTATCGCTACCACGTATCCGGCCTCGTTCACGACGAGACCGGCTTCCCGACCAACAAGGCGGAGAACATCAACCGCTTCATGGAGCGCTTCGGCCGCAAGATCGATCGCTACACGGACCGGATCGTGCGGGTCGATCGGGACTTCCAGGAAGGGGCCAAGACGGCGGTCGTCTCCTACGGCTCCACCGCGCGCTCCGCCGCTCGCGCGGTTCGGATGGCCCGCGAGAACGGAACGGCCGTCTCCTTCCTATCGCCGCTCACGCTGTGGCCCTTCCCGGAAAAGGCGATGCGCGAGCTGGGCCGCCTGGTGGATCACGTCATCGTGGCGGAGATGAACGCAGGGCAGTACGCCCACGAGATCGAGTGGGCGCTCGGATGCGACGCGAAGGTCCACCGCGTGAACCGCGTGGACGGCGAACCGATTCGTCCCCGGCAGATCCTGGACGCGATCGAAGAGGCGAATCAATCATGATGGATCTCACGAAATACCTCCGAAAAGACAAGATGCCGCTGATCTGGTGCCCCGGCTGCGGCAACGGGATCATCCTGAAGGCGATGCTCGGCGCCGTCGACCGGATCGGCCTGGACCAGAACAAGGTCACCATGGTCTCCGGGATCGGATGTTCGAGCCGCGCCACGGGCTACGTGGACTTCAACACGCTGCACACCACGCACGGCCGCGCCCTCGCCTTCGCCACCGGCATCAAGCTGGCGAACCCGGAGCTGACGGTCGTCGTGGTGACCGGCGACGGCGACGCCACCGCCATCGGCGGCAACCACTTCATCCACGCCGCCCGCCGCAACATCGACATCACGGTGGTGCTCTACAACAACTGGATCTACGGCATGACCGGCGGCCAGTGCTCGCCCACCACCCCCCACGGCATGCGGGCCACCACCGCCAAGTTCGGCAACCCCGAAGGCTCCTTCGACATCTCCAAACTCGCCATCGCCGCCGGCGCCTCCTTCGTGGCCCGGGGCACGGTCACCAACCCCGTGCAGATGAGCCGCTACATCGAGCAGGGAATCCTCAAGAAGGGTTTCTCCCTCATCGAGGCGTTCACCCCATGCCCCACCTCCTTCGGCCGGCACAACAAGATGGGGAAACCTCTCGACAACCTGGCCTGGATCAAAGAAAGCGTGGTCGGCCGGAAAAAGGCCGAGACGATGACCGAAGAAGAGTTAAAAGGCAAACTGATCACCGGCGTTCTCGCGGATGTGGAGAAGCCGGAATACTGCGAGCTTTACGACCGGCTGATCGAGCGGTCCCGGGCCGAGCGCGGAGAACCGGTCCTTCCCGAGCGGGAGACGATCTCCGCCCGGGCCGCCCGCGCGGAAGGAGAGGAGCTATGAGCTTCCGCTATGAAATGCGTTTGAGCGGCGAGGGCGGCCAGGGACTGGTTCTCGCCGGGAAGATCTTCGCGGAAGCGGCCGCCATCTACGAAGGGATCAACGCCACCCAGAGCCAGTCCTACGGCCCGGAGGCGCGGGGCGGTGCGAGCCGTTCCGAAGTGATCCTCTCCGACGAGGACATCGACTTCCCGAAGGCGGTCGAACTCGATCTTCTTCTCGCCCTCACGCAGGAAGCGTGCGACCGCTACATCGGCGATCTGAAGCCGGACGGCCTCCTTCTCGTCGACGAGGACGCCGTGCGGCGCGTTCCCGAGGGCTCCTTCCGGGCGCTCCGCGCGCCGGTGATCCGCGCCGCCCGGGAGAAACTGAACCGGGAGATCGTGGGGAACATCGTCGCCCTCGGCATCATCACCCGCTTCGCCCGGGTGGTCTCGGCGGAATCGGTGCGCGAGGCGATCCTCACCCGGGTGCCGAAGGGGACCGAGGAGATCAACATCAAGGCTTTCGATCTCGGCCTCTCCATGGCGGAGGAGCTGGACAAAGGGTCGCCCGAATCCGCCTGAGCCGGCCGGCCCGCCGACCGAACCCCGGACGCCGAACATGCTGCGTTATTTCCACCGGATGGAGGAACGCGCCCAGGAGCTGGGCAACCACCGGCGGAAGTACATCCACGCCGTGGAGAGGCACGGCCGCAGCCTGATCGACCGTCTCGAAGAATCGGGCACCTTCGACCGCGTCCATCTCCGGAGTCCCGCCGCCGACGTGGAATCCGAGATGGACACGGTCCTTCAGGCCAGCCTGAACGATCCGGAGAAGCTGAGCCACCTCGGCTGCTACTACGCCATCCAGTACCTTCTCATGAACATCCGGTCGGTGGACCATCTGAGCCGCACCGCCGCCGCCACCGAGGACCGGATCATCGCCTACCGCGACTTCCTTCATCGCGCCCGGGACGATTTCAACACCCTGATCCGCGCCTACATGAATCGCCTCCTCGGCATCTTCCTCGCCGACACGCCCTGCCCGGAGTACGTGGTCTGCACCGTGGGGACGCGCTTCCACCAGGACGACGTGGACCTGGGGATCATCGACGACGGCTCCGCATCCCGGGTCAATCTGAACAAGGCGATCGCGAAGATGGCTCGGGAAATGATGCGCTGGGCGAGCGTGCCCGACTTCTACCTCTCCGAGCACGTCGGCGGCGAGGGATACATCGTCTCCATCGACGAGTACCGAAAGCGCCTGGACAAGAGGATCCTCGACTTCGTCAGCGTCACCGAGATCCTCTCCGCCGAGCGGCTGGTGGGAAGCGAGGCGCTCCTCAATCGCTTCAAGCGCGAAGTGCACAACCGCTACTACTACCGCAAACGCAAGGTGATCCGCGAACACGAGGGCTACGTGCGCGGGCTTCTCGGCGAGATCGAATCGCTCCTTCTCTGGCCCCACGCCCCGCAGCACATCAACCCGAAGGAAGACCTCCTCCGGCTGATGAGCGGCACCCTCTTCAGTTTCCGGACCATGCATCGCATCAAGGACTCCGACACCTGGAGCGTGCTGCAGGCGATGGAGAAGATCCTCAAGGGGCGCGGCGGTCCGGTGCAGGCGCTCGAGAGAAACTACGTGTTCGTCGAGACCTTCCGGCATCTCTACCAACAGTTCTCCGCCCAGGAAGAGGAGATCGATCTCGCCGATCCGAACGAGCAGGAGTGCCTGCAGAAGGTGGCCCACGCCATGGGCTACGAGGACGCCGGCGTGATCCCCGCCTGGCAGCAGCTGCTGGTCCACTACGGCGAGCACGTCGCCAACGGCCGCAAACGGATCCGTGCGCTGGTGCCGGAGATCCGGGAACACATCAAAAAGATCACCGTCTTCGCCGAGTGGGTTCGTTCGGCGGACGAGCCCGTGGACTCTCCCGATCGGCCGAACCTGGCGGTGGATTTCCTGAAACGGGTCCGCTACTTCCACGGGATCAAATACTGGGACGACCTCTTGGAGGCGCTCGAAGACGAAGAGACGGGGCTTCTCAAGGCGTTCATCCGCGATCTCTACCTCCTCGACGAGATGCGGCGACAGCAGATCGTCAACTACTACGCCTACTGGGGCCACGAAACCTTCTACACGCTTCTCCGCCTCCTGTCGATCCTCGGCGGCCCGGGAAGCCGGCACGAGGGGCAGGAAATTTTCGACCGGCTGAACCGCGCTTTTCTCGATTCGATCCAGGGGACGCCGGACGAGATCCGCCGTTTCTCCACCGTGTTCATTCACTTCCCGGAGTTGGTCCACGGCTACCTGTCGCTCGTGGACGAAGAATCGCAGCGCGTCTTTCATGAAAAGGTTTCCGGCGACGTGTGGGACTCGGAGGTGAAGGCTTGGCAGGCCCGCCTGCTTCGTTTCTGCGAAATCCTCCTGAACTCCAGCCGCTTCTTCAAGCGCGCCATCACCCGCGTCGGCGAGCAAAATCCCGAGTACCTCCTCTATTTCGGCGAGCCGGAAAAACTGAAGCGGATCACCCAGGGGATTTTGGCGGACCTGATGCGACTCGACTCACCGGAGAAACAGAAGGAGGAGCTGGGCGCCTATTACGACGTGCAGTACCTGCGGATCGGTCTCGCCACGCTGCAGGGGCGTCCGCTGGAACAGCTCGACCGGGAGTTCACCGAATTCGCCGATCACTGGCTGCAGCTTCTCTTCGACGTCTGCAAGGCCGAGGTGGACGCGCGGCTGGGGACCCGCATCCTCACCCACGACCTCCTCGCCCTCTTCGTCGCCGGCGGCCACGGCCGGGAGCGCGCGCATCAGGACGACTACGATCTCGTCGTGCTGCTGAACTCCGACGACGCCGAGATCTACCACTACTCGAACCAGATCCTGACCCGCCTCAACCGCGAGATCAGCCGCCGGGGGATCATGCCTCAGCACCGCTTCGCCGACCGGTTCGGCGGCTACGTCTGCCGCTTCTCCCAGCTCGAGGAGTTCCTCCGGGAAGCGCCCGACGAGGACCTCTACGTGGAGATGTCCCAGCTCGTCGGCGCGCGGCTCATCGTGGGGAGCGGCCGCCTGGAAAAGGAATTCCAGGACCGGATCATCCACGGCTGCATCCATTCGCAAAAGGACACCTACACCCGGATGGTGATCCGCGAAATCTACTCCCGCCATCTCTACGTCAAGGGGAAAGGGGATTATCTCAGCTTCAACATCAAGGAAGGTCGCGGCGGTCTCCGGGATCTGGAAGTGGGGATGCTCCTCTGGAAGGTGATCTTCGAAATCCCCGAGCCGCTGGGCGGCCGCTTCTGGGACGTGCTGGCGGAGCACAACGCCTCGCGACACCAGGAATTTTTGGAACTCAAAGAATCCTACAATTTCCTGAACCGCCTCCGGGACGTCTACCGCCTCACGATCGCCCCCATGAACCGCCTCGATCCGATGCAGTTCGATCTTCCCGCCCGGATCCTCGGCTATCGCGATTCGAAGGGAGTGACGGCCCGGCAAAAGCTGGTCGACGACTTCCACCGCCATCAGGAGCGGGTCGCCGTCCGCCTCGACGCGCTGGTCGAGGAGTTCATGCCCGATCCGGAGTAAAAGGGGCGGAGCCGCGCGCCCCTCAGCGAAGCGCCGCGAGCGCCGCGAAGCAGAGAAGGGCGGCCAAAAGCGGCGTCACCGCCCACCCCGCGGCGATCTTCCCCAGCAGCCCGAACCGCACCCCCCTCCTCCCCTTGGCGAGGCCGATTCCGAGCACGGCGCCGATCACCACCTGCGAGCTGGAGATCGGAACCAGCGGGAAGGCGGGGAGACCCGCCCCGATGAGCCGGGCCCGGAGCGCCCCGGACGCGAAGAGGTAGAGCACCACCGATTCGGCGGCGACCGCCACCAGCGCGGCGATCGGCGTGAGCCGGAAAAGATCGTGGCCGACCGTGCGCATCACCCGGCGCGAGTCGGTGAAGATGCCCACGCCGATCGCGGCCGCGCCGACCAGAAAAAGGGGGCGGGCGGCGTCGACGGCGAGGGGGCCGATTTGAAAATCGTGAAAGGGAGAGACGGGGACGAAGACGCCGACGACGTTCGCGATGTTATTTGCTCCTAAACTGTACGCTCCGAAAGCGCCCACCACCAGGAGGGCGATCCGCGTGGCGGCGTCCCATTCCAGGATGTGGATTCTCGATCGCCGCGCCCAGGCGCGCACCGCGAGGAAGAGACCGGCGGCGAGAAGCCCCGCCAGAATCGGGCCGGCCGCCCATCCGGTGACGATGCGGAGGAGCGCGTCTTCGTCGATCGGCGAGCCGTGGTAAAGGTTCCAGCCGAGGATGCCGCCGACGATCGCCTGGGAGGTCGAGACGGGGAGGCCCGCGCGGGTCATCAGCGTCACCGTCACCGCCGCCGCGAGGGCGACCACGAAGGAACCGGAGAGGGACCGCACGGCGCCGAGGCTCTCCAGCGTACGGGTCGCGCCGTCCCCCTCCAGCACCGCGCCCAGCATCACGAACGCCGCCGTCACCGCCGCCGCCGTCCGAAAGCCGATCATCCGGCTCCCGACGGCGGTGCCGAACACGTTCGCGGCGTCGTTGGCGCCGAGGCTCCAGCCGAGAAAGAGGCCGCTGAGTAGAAAGAGAACGATCGTCGGAACGGACATCAAACGTCCCGCTTGATGGCGGCCACGGCGAGCCGGTCGCAGACGTCCTCCGCCGCGTCGGCGATCCGCTCCACGTGATGCACGAAGGCGCGGGCGTGCAGCTTGCGGCAGAGGTCGAGCCCGGTGTCGGCGAAGAGAGAGCGTCGAATCCGTTCGCCGGTCCGGTCCGTCTCCTTCTCGCGAACCGATACGTCGCAGACGGCGCCTCGCATCGCCCCCGGATCCTTCAGGTAGCCGCGAATCGCAAGCGCCATCGACTCGACGGCGCCGACGGCGGAAACGCCGAGATCCACGAAGAGATCCCGCACCGCGGCGGGGATCTCGGGGCGCTCCACGGCGAGGCCGGCCATCGTCTCGGCGAGTTGATTCAGCACGCGGTCGCTGCTCTCGAGCAGGCCGAGCACGTCCCCCCGGTGCTCCGGGATCAACAGCCTCTTGTACAACTGGTCCTCGATGCTCCGGCGGAGCCCGTCGGCTTCGCTCTCGAACCGGTCCAGCTTCTCCCGGAGTTCCTCGAACTCCTCGATCCGCCCGTCCACGTAGAGGCGAATCCCCTCGCGGAACACACCGGCGCCCCGAAGGACCGCGTCGAGATAGCGGTCGATCTCCGCCTCCAGCTCGCGCGCCTTGCGAAAAAGTACGGACATGTTCTTCCTCCTCACGCTTCCGGGACGGACCGCGGCGCCGCGGGCGCTCGTGACGGGGAGCGCGCCGGCCCAGCCGCTTCTTAAAGGATGGAGAGGGTGGTTGTCAACGCGGATCGCGCGCGGACCGCCGCCGGGATCGGGGAACACCAGCGCGCGCGCCCTCCCGCGCCGCTCATCGGAGAAGAAGCATCTTCACCGCGCACGAGGAACCTTCCGTCTCGAGGCGGGCGAAGTAGAATCCGCCGGCCACCGGCCGCCCCGCGTCGTTTCGGCCGTCCCACCGCGCCTCGTGCGATCCGGGTTCGAGAGAGGCGTCCACGAGAGAGCGGACACGCCGCCCGCCGAGGTCGTAGACGCGGATCCGCGCGCGTCCTCTTTTCAAGGTCTCGAAGAGGATGGTCGTCGTCGGGTTGAAGGGATTCGGCCGGTTGGCGGCGATCCGCGCCGCCGCGGGGGGAGCCGCCGCCGCCGATTCGTCCACCCCGACCGGGTCTCCGTTGGGCGCGCCCGGCGTGGGGGATTCCATCACGCTCCAGAAACCGGTTCCATCGGGCCAGCGTCCCACCGACGCGCCGGCGATCTGCGGGCCGTAGTCGTAGTAGTCCACCCCGGTCGCGCCGTCCGGCGCCGTGAGAAGGACCGCCTCGTCGCCGGATGCGGAAAAGGCGAAGCCGAGTTCGCTTTCGGTGAAAACGAGAAAAGCGCCCGCGGGGAGTGAGGTCCCGTCGGCGATGCGGTATCGTTCCGGCTCGTTCGTATCGTCGGAGAGGAACCAACCGCCCAGACCGACCGCGGCGCCTCCGCGGTTCCACAACTCCAACCAGTCCTCGCCGCCCGACGCGGTGGAGGCGGCGAAGAGTTCGTTGACGCAGACTTCGCCGTAGGGGGACGAGGATGCGTTGGACGCGCCCGGCGTGGGAGGATCGAGGTACTCGGGCGCGTTGTCCCCCGGCAGATAACCGAAGGAGATATCCGCGCTCTGCGGGCCGAAGGTGAATCCGTGGATTCGCCCGTTCCCGTGATCGGTCGTCTCGAAAAGCCCCACCTCCTCACCGCCGGCGGAGAGCTTGAAGTCCGCGTGAAGAGGCCCCTCTTCCGGCTCTCCGTCGGCCCAGACGAGCAGATGGTCGCCCGCCGGGATCGTCGTGTCCGGGAGCGCCCATTTCATCGGCGAGTCGAAGTCGTCCGTGAGGAACATTCCGCCGAGCGCGGCCGGCGACGGTCCGCCGTTGCGGATCTCGATCCAGTCCTCGCGCTCGCCCATCTCGTCGGCGGCGCCGGAATCGTTCACGGCGAGCGCCTCGGAAATCGTGAGCATGGGAGGCTCGTATCCCACGGTGTAGGCATGGTAGGCGGCCGGGGCGTCCGGTGGATCGGTCGCGGTTTGGCTGATGCCGTCCTCGGCGAGGACATAGTAGCGGACCAACGCGCCGAAGGGACGCGGGGCGAGACGGACGCCGAAGAGGGAATCGCCCGGGGCGCCGTCGCCGTGCAGGCCGTCGTCGGCCATCGGCGCCGGCGTGAAGCCGCTCCCGTCGTCCATGTAAAGAAGCACGGCCGCGAGGGAGTCGTCATCGAAAGCGCGGGCGGTCACCGTCACCGTGTCGGCGGGTCCGGGGAGAAGGATGTCGCGGGAGAGGGCGCCCACCGCCGGCGGTTGGTCGTTCACGTAAACCGTGTTCGGCGCTCCCGGGCTCCCGCCGGCGGCGATGCTCGCCGCCCAGCTCACGGCGGAGGCGTTGTCGAGGGCGGGGTTCAGCAGCTCCAGCGAGGGACCGTCGCCGTCCGGCGCGGTCGGCCAGGGGGAGGCGTCGTCGAAGTCCACGCGGTCGGCGAGTTCGTCGTCGTCGTCGTAGAGACGGATCGCGTCGCCGCCGTTCCCCAGGTTCCATCCGTCCGGTCCCATGCCGAAGACGTTCGGGTTCACGTTCTCCACGTCCGGGTAGGCGGCGGCGAAGAGGGTGTCGTCGCCGGCGACGACCAGAAAAGCCCCCGGATCGAGAACGCCGGCGAGCGCGCAGGGAACGTGGCCGTCGTCTTCGTCGAGAAGGTACCAGCCATCGAGATCGACGGCGGCGGCGGAGACGTTCACCAGTTCCACCCACTCCACGTCGGGCGAGTCGGGCGTGTTGTACATGATCTCGTTGAGGACGATCTGTGCGCCCGCGCCGGCGGCAAAGAGCGCGAGGAGAGCCGCGGCCGCAAGCGCCGCGCCGAGACGAAAACGCGTGGTCGTGTCCCGGAAACGGACGGCGAAGCTCGAGAAAGAGCGCATTTTCCTTTTCCGTGATTCCGATCGTCCCGAGCCGGTGGGTGCTCTCCCCTTACTTTCCTCCCAAAAGAGCGATGGCGCAAGCCCGGCCCGCGAAATCGCCTCCCGCGCGCGGCCCGTGTCGCCTCTCAATCGCGGAGGAAACGGTCGATCAGAAGGCCGTGGCGGAGGCCCCGATCGCTGACGAGAAGAGAGGGAGCGCCGAAGCGGCGGAGCACGGCCCGGACGAGCGCGGCGCCCGCGAGGATCACATCCGCGCGGTCCGGATGGAGACCGGGGATCTCCCGCCGCCGCTCGCCGGGGAGGGAAGCGTAGAGGGTGATCTGGCGCTCCACCTCGGCGAGGGGGAGCGACGCGCCGCCGACGCGGGCCGGGTCGTACGGCTCCACGCCGAGGAAGACGGCGGCGAGTGTGGTGACGGTGCCGCCCACGCCGATCACCCGAGCCGCCTCTCCCTCCAGCTCATCGAGGGCGAAGGCGAGACGGTGGTCCAGCCGTGTCCGTTCCTCCGGCCCGGGTGGATCCGACCGGAGAAACGCTTCGGCGAGAACGCGCGATCCGAGGGGGAGGCTCGCGCGCGACGCGATCGCGCCCCCTCGGCCGAAAACGAACTCGGTGCTCCCCCCTCCCGTATCGAAGAGAAGGACCGGGCCCTCGATGGGATCGAAGGCGGAGAGTGCGGCGATCCAGGAGAGGCGAGCCTCCTCCTCTCCGGTGAGGATCTCCACGGCGACGCCGCACTCCCGCTCGGCGCGCGCCAAAAAGTCCGGGGCGTTCCGGGCGGCGCGGAGCGCCTCGGTGCCGGCGGCGACGATCCGCCGCGCCCCCGCCTCCCTCGCCTCGTCGGCGAAGAGGCGGAGAGATTCCAGATTCCTCTCCACCGCGCCGTCACGGAGAAGGGGGCGCTCCCCCATCCCCTCGCCGAGCCGGGTGACGCGGAAACGATCGATCACCGTCTCGATCTCCCCGTCGCCGGCGTCGGCGACGAGAAGCTTCATCGAGTTGGTGCCCAGGTCGATCGCCGCGATCCGCCCCATCGTTCCCTCCGCCCGCCGCCCCTCTCAGGGGTTGGCCGCGCCCGGCGTGGGGGTCGCGAAGAAGGTCCAGGCGGAACCGCCGTCGGGCGTTCTCCCGTAGGAGACGTCCAACGTCTGCGGACCGAAGGTGATTCCGTCGGCGCGGTCCCCCGCGTCGTCGAAGAGGAGGATCGACTCGCCGCCGCGGTTCAGCTTGAAATCGGCGTGGAGCGCGATCCCGGCGAAATCCTCGCCGTCCGCCCAGAGAAGGAGCCGGTCCTTGGCGGCGATGGAGGCGCCCGGCGGAAAGGTCCATCGCTCCGCCGGCTCCGCTTCCGGGTCATCCGTGATGGTCCAGCCGGAAAGGTCGATGGGTGAATTTTCCGCGTTGTACAGCTCGATCCAGTCCCCGGTCTCGCCCGAGTCCGGATCGGCGGCGCCCGTCTCGTTCCCGGCGAGGAACTCGTTGATCAGGACCGAAGGCGCCGAGCCGGGGACGGTGTACAGGCGCGGGGCGAGCGGCCCGGCGGGTGGATCGTAGGAAGCGGCGCCGAGCGGGTCGGCGGCGTAGAGATACCAGGCGACGGGCGTCCCTCCCGTTCGTGCCGGAAGCGCGGCGGTGAAGGTGTCGCCGGCGGCGCGTACCAGGGGAATCTCGGTCCACCCCGCTCCGACGTCGACTCGCACCGTGGCGGTGTCCACGCCGTCGGAGTCGACGATCACCGCCGTCACCGTCGGGGCTTCGCCGGCGGCGGGCGGGTCGGGGGCGAGGGAGGCGGAGAGGAACGCGGGGGGCGTGTTCCCGCCGACGCCGGAGTTCGATGCGTCCGGCGTGGGGAGGGTGAAGGTGGTCCACGCGGCGCCGCCGTCCGTGACGCGCCCCGTCGACACATCGACGGTCTGCGGCTCAATCGCCGTCGAATCGATCCGCGCCCCGGACCGGTCGCTGAGGAGGATCACCTCGTCGCCGTCCTTACTGAGCTTGAAATCGGCGTGGACCGCGAGGCCGACGAAGTCGTACCCGTCCGCCCAGAGAAGGAAGAAGCCGCCCGCTTCGACGATCGAGCCCTCCGGGAAGGTCCAGCGGAGCGGCTCGCTCGGGTTGTCGGAGAGGAACCACCCGGCGAGGTCCACGTCGGTCGCGCCGCCGTTATACAACTCGATCCAGTCGCCGTATTCGTTGGAGTCGGGGTCGGCGCCGGTGACGCTGTTGCTCGCCAGGAACTCGTTGATGAAAACGAGGGGGAAGGCGCTCCCGACCGTGTAGGCGTAGGACTCGGAGGGGGCGTTGGCGGGAGAACGGACCTCCACGCCGGCGGTGTCCTCGGCGGACACCCAATAGGTGATGGTGGATCCCTCGGGGAAGGGGGGGATCGACGCGGCGAATGTGTCCGGCGCCTCAGCCTCCATGGCGGCTTCCATCATTCCGCCGCCGGGGGACCAGACGAGCGTCACGGCGGCGGAATCGTCGTCGGTCACCACGGCGACGACGCGCACCGTGTCGTTCGGGCCGGGCGTGGACGGGTCGAGCCGGACCGATACGATCACCGGAGCGGCGTTCCCCGAACCGGTGTTGGACACACCCGGCGTGGGAGAAGCGAAGGCGGCCCAGTCCGCGCCGCCGTCGGCGACCCGCCCCCAGGAGATGTCTTCCTCCTGCTCGCCGAAATCGAGCCGGTCCGCGGTGAGACCGTCCGCGTCGCGGAGAACGACCGACTCGCCGGAGGCGCTCAGCTTGAAGTCGGTGTGATGGGCGGCGGCGGTGGTGTCCCGGTCGTCCGCCCAGACGAGTAGGAAACCGCCGGCGGGGATCGTCGATCCTTCCGGAAATGTCCAGGGCGAAACGCTCGACGGATCGTCGGTGAGGGAGAAACCCTCCAGGTCGAGCGCCGCGGCGCCGGCGTTGTACAGCTCGATCCAGTCGGAGTGCTCGCCGAAGTCGGGATCGACGGCGACGGCGCCGTTGTCCGCGAGGATCTCGTTGATGAAGAGTGGCGCTTCGGAGTCGCGGGGGAGCAGTTCCTCGTCGTCGGTCCCGCAACCGGCGAACAGAACGAGCGCGGCGAACGCCGCGATGAACGCGGCCGCGCGCGTGATTCGTCGATACTCTTTCATGCCCAAACCTCCCTATTCCACCTCGATCTGGACCAGAAAACGGACCTCGTCTTCGTCCCGGCTCCGGTCGTCACCGGCGTCCAGGCGGTGGTGGTTCGCGTATTCGAGCATCATCTTGAAACGGTGGCCGGCGGGAAGAAAGTCGAGACCCGCCGTGACCGTCTTCTCCGTATCGCCCGGCGTTTTGCTGTCCGGGTTGAACTCGTCGTACCGGACGCGCGAGTCGCGCGGGCTCCATGCCGCCGTCGGGTTCTCTCTTCTCCCATGGATGCCCCCTTTTCACCGGTGCGTAACGGGCGAAACGGGTCCGGCCGTGACGGGGGGAACGCAGCGCAACCCTATCCCTTCCGCGTCCGGTGCGCAAGCGCGCGGGTCAATCCCCGCCGGCCGCGGGGAGCGCGGCGAAGAGGAGAAGCCCGATCCAGAGCGCGGCGGCGTCGAGACCGAGGAAGGGAAGAAGCAGAAGGGTCGCCGCGACGGCGCCGGCGCTCCCGCCGATCAAGTCGGCGCCGTAGAGGGACGCGCCCGCGTCCCGATCCCGCTCGGCGGCCCAGCAGTATACGGAACCGGTGCCGAGCCCGGCGAGGGAGAGCAGGAAAACGGCCGCCGGGAGATATCCCGCCGAGCCGCCGCGCAGGAAGAGCGCCGTCGCACCGGCGAAGAGCGCGTAGGCGGCGACGAGCGCCGTCCCCCCGCGCGTCGATCGCGCCGCGCGCCGGCCGACGAGCGGGCTCGCCGCCAGACCGACCATGAACGCGGCGAGAAGCGCACCCACGTCCCGGTAAAGCGCTCCGGCGGCGGTCTGAAAACGGAGGAGGAGGGCGAACTCGAGCGCCGCGCCGGATGCTCCCGCGAACGCCGCCAGGAAAAGCCGTCCCGCCCGCCGCCGGCGACGCAGGCGAAGCGCCGTGAAGAGAAGCGCCGCCACCGCCGGAACCGCCCACACTTGCCTGCCGAGGGTGAAGCGGAAATCGGCGAGGGGCCGATGGAAGCGGGCGAGCCATGCGAGAAGTGTGAAGGGATAGCAGACCGGTCGCCGGTCGGTGTTGGCCGGAACGTCCGCTTCCCGGAGTCTCCTCTCCGTCTCATCGAAACGATCGTTCGTGTAGAGATAACGAATGTGCGGCGCCGAAAGGAGCCTCGTCTCGATTCCGCGTTCCTGAAAGCGGCGGACCAGGGGTTCCGGGTCGCGGGTGAGACTCTCCTCCGACGCGAGGAAAAGGTTGCGCCCGCCGGGGAGGACCACCACGTCGCCGAACACCTCTTTCAGGGCGTGCAGGATCGAGCCGTTCCGCCGCGCCATCGACGCCGTCCAGTACTGCTCCGCGCCGGTAACGGCGAAGGCGAGCACGCCGTCCGGGGAAAGCCTCTCCCGGCAGAGACGGAAAAACTCGGCCGTGTAGAAGCGGTTCGCCGCGCCGGAGTTCGGCTCCCCCATGTCGACCAGGATCGCGTCATACGTCTCTTCGGCCTCGCGCAGAAAACGGCGCCCATCCCCGGCGATCAACCTCACCGCCGGGTCGTCCAGGGCGCGCCCCTCCGTCTCCGGAAGCCGGCCGCGGATCATGTCGATCGCCGCTCCGTCGATCTCCACGTCATCCACGCGCTCGGGGCGGTATCGCAGAATCTCGCGGACCATCCCCGCCGGGCCGCCGCCGATCACCAGCACGCGGCGCGGACTCTCCCGCTGTAAAAGCGCCGGGTGAACCGCCTCCTCCGCGTCCGTGCTTTGTGTTTCAAACACGATCGCGCCGTTCCGGAAGAGGACTGCCTGCCCTCCCCGCTCGGTCAGCGTGATCCGCCCGTAGGGGGTGTCCCGGCTCTCCACGAGGCCGGGCGCGTGCCAGGCGAGGGTCGCCCTCTCCAACGACGCCGCGGCGAAGAACACCAAGCCGATCGAAAGCGCCGCACCGGCGCCGAAAAGGAGGCGCGCCGCGGGCCGGCGGGCGAGCGCCGCCCCCGCGATCCAGGCGATCGCTCCGGCGAGGAGGGACGCGGAGAAGGGGGGCGCGCTGCCGGCGAAGAGGAAGACGGACGCGAGCCCGCCGAGCGCCGCGCCGATCGACTCGATCCCGTAGGCGGATGCGAAGCGGCCGGAGCGGGATCGGCGGCGCGCGGCGAGGACGAAGAGCGCGCCGAGGAGTAGCCCCACAGGGGCCGATGCGAGCGCGGCCGCGGCGACCTGGCGCTCGAAGGGGAGAAATGCGCCGGGCACGCCGTGGAAGAGAATGCGGACCGAGCGAAGAAAGAGCACCGACGCGGGAAAGGCGACGCCGAGACCGGCGAGGGCGGCGGGAATCGCCCGCGCGCCGGGCGCGGCGCCGCGACCGCGCGCGAGAAGCGCGCCCGCGCCGGTCCACACCATCCAAAAAGCGATCGTGAGAAGGAGGATCAGCTCGCTCCCGTAGAAGGCGTCCGCCGCTTCCCGGAGCAGGATCACCTGCCCGAAGAGGGAGAGAAAACCGATCGTCAGAAGGAGAGGGATCATGGGTTTTCCGGTTCCGGGCGCGGGGTCTCCGTCAGCGCGAAGCCTCCGCGTCCCCCTCCTCGGCGAACACCTCCGCCTGGAAGGTGTAGAGCGCGGCGCCCCTCTTCCAGCAACCGCCGGGGAGGCCCGCCTTGGCGCAGAGATGATCGAGCGTCTCCTCCCGATCCCAACCCTGTTCGGGGGCGACCTGGGGGAGGTAGACCGCGGAGCGCCCGTCCTTTTTCAGGAGCACGCCGTCGCGCCCGATCACGATCTTCTCCGGCCCGTCGATCTCGCGAAACGGGGTGAGCACCGAGATCTCTACGGTGATGTCGCGCCACTCCTCCCATTGAACGGGCTGGAAGCGACGATCGTTGAAGGCGGCCTGCAGGGCCATCGCCCCCACGGTTCGGGCGAGGGGGAGATCCTCCTTCATGTGGCCGATGCAGCCGCGCAGCTCGCCGCGCTTCTTCAGCGTGACGAAGGCGCCGCGCCGCGCCAGAAGCGCCGGATCGTCGGGACGGGCGAGGGGCGCCGTGCCGGTGAGCATGTATTGCTCCACGCTCCGCCGAGCCAGGTCGATCAACCAGGCGCGCTGTTCCCCGGTGAGCGGCCCATCGACCTCGCGCGCCGGAGCCGGCGATTCGAGCGCCGCAAGGTCCGTCCCTCCGCCTCCGGAGGAGAAGGCGACCGCTCCGTAACCGACTACCCGGTCGGGGTTTCCGATGGCGGCCATCCCCGAGTTGGCGTAGCTCACCACCGTGGCGTGATCGGCGCCCATCTCGAGGGCGGCATGCATCGCGACGAGGATCGGTCCCTCGCCGCAGGCGCAGGTGGAGAGATCCGCCGCGCCCCGGTCCATCTCGCGGGCGATCGTTCGCTTCACCTCCGAAGGATCGAGGGAAGCGACGGCGCGGAGCACGGCATGGTCCGACCGGACCGCGTCGTCGTAGGCGGGATAGTGCGAAAGGTCGGTGCTCGCCACGATCAGCGTGCGGCCGGGCGAGGCGATCCGGCCGATCGCGCGGCCGAGGGCGCGGCACATCTCCGCGTCCTTATCGCCGATCACCATCGGCACGATGCGCGCCTCGGGAAAAAGGATCTGGGCGAAGGGAACCTGCACCTCCACGGAATGTTCCTTCCGGTGCGTATCGGCGCGGAAGACGAAACGGTCGTCTTCCTCGCGGAGCCGCGCCGCGAACTCCGCGTCCACCGGCGCGTCGCCGAGCGGCGTCCCGTAGGCGCCGCTCCCCCAAACCGACGCGCCCCGAAAAGGGGCGGTGGTGTGGTTGGTGCCGAGGATCACCACCGTCTCGATGGGGAGTTCCGCCGCCTGCCGCCAGGCGTCCGCGGCGATCTGCCCGGAGTAGATGTACCCGGCGTGCGGCGCCAGGATCGCGAGCGCCGTCCCCTTCTCCTTCACCGGCGCCTCATTCAGGAAGGCGCGCACGGCGAGTCTCAGCCGATCCGGATCTTCGGGATAGAAGCTTCCCGCCACCGCCGGTTCCCGCACGCCCGGTCCCTCGTTTCCGGCGTCGCCCGCGCAGCCCGCCGTTCCGGGGAGGAGGAGCGCGCAGGCGATCGCCGGGACGAGGAGACGCGCGGCGCGGCGTTCGGCCGCTCTTCGAATTCTCTTCATTTCCATACTCCGGCGATCGGCGCGCCGCAAGCGGCGCACCTTCCCTCCTCGTCCACGCGGACCCCGATGGTGTGGAAGCCGATCCTCTCGATCGCCTTCCCGCCGCAGGAGGGGCAGTAGGTGTTGTTTCCGGGGTGGTCCGGCACGTTCCCCACGTAGGGATAGCGAAGGCCCTCTTCGCGCGCGATCTCCCAGGCGCGCTCCAGCGTGGAGACGGGCGTCGGCGGAAGATTCAGCATTCGATAATCCGGATGAAAGCGGGTGAAGTGGACCGGCGTGTCCGGCCCCGTCTCTCCGGCGACCCAGCGGCAGAGTTCGCGCAGGCGCTCCGGCGAATCGTTCAGCGTGGGAACCACCAAATTGACGATCTCCAGATGGACACCGCGGCGCGCCGCCCCCCGGATCGACCGGAGCACCGGCCCCAGCTCGCCGCCGCAGACCTTCCTGTAAAACTCCTCGTCGTAACCTTTGAGGTCGATCTTGATCGCGTCCAAGAAACCGCACATCTCCTCGAGCGGCTCCGGGTTCATGTAACCGGAGCTGACCAGCACGTGCCGGAGCCCCTCTTTCCGTCCCTCCCGGGAAATGTCGGCGAGGTATTCGAAAAAAACCGTCGGCTCGTTGTAGGTGAAGGCGATGGTGGGCGCTCCCCGCCGGAGGGCGGCGCGAACGATCGCGCCGGGGGTCACCTCCTCCCCTTCGATCTCCTCGGGAGCGGCGGAGGAAAGCTCCCAGTTCTGGCAAAACTCGCAGCGGAGAGGACATCCGGCGGTGCCTATGGAAAAGGCGGTCGTGCCGGGGAGGAAATGATAGAAGGGTTTTTTCTCGATCGGGTCGACGTGGATCGCCGCGGGGCGGCCGTAGACGAGGGTCTTGAGGACGCCGCCCACGTTCTCACGTGCACGGCAAAGCCCGCGCGCGCCGTCCGGGATGTCGCACTCGTTCGCGCAGAGGAAGCACTTCACCGCGCGGGAGGTGTGCCGGTAGGAGACATCGAGGTCCGAGGCGTCGCCGTGACAGGAAGCGCAGACCCCCGCCGGAGCGAGGGTGGAGACGTAGTAGCGCGCCTCCGGAGCGTTGCGCGCCAGAGGGCTCGCGCCCGCCGCCTCCGCGACGCCCGCGCCCGTCAACAAGCGCCCGAGCCGCCCGGACAGGAATGGACTCGACGCGGCGGCGCACGCACCCCCGATTCCGGCGAGACGGAGGAACTCCCGCCGGTTCAATACCGTGCCCTTTGCTTCGATCATCGCCTCCCCACGCGCGCGGAAGACGCCGGCGGCGCCCACCGCTTCTTTCATTGTGTCACACGGGAGCGATCCCGGCAACGTAGGGGCGCGGAAACCGGCCTCGGCACCCGATGCTTTTTCGCTTCGCGAAAAGTTGTCGTCTTCCCAAATATCCTACGAACACGCGCATGGTCCGCTCTATACTGGGAGAGAATTCGCCCGAGAGGAGAGACCATGAACCGATTCACCGACAACGATTACTGCTTTGCTTGCGGATCCCGCAATCCGATCGGGCTGCATCTGAACGTGCGGACGGATGAAGAGGGGAGCGCCGTTTTCACCTGGACGCCGAAACGGGAATACCAGGGCTGGAGCGGCGTATTGCACGGCGGCGTCATCTCCACGTTGCTCGACGAAGCGATGGCTTACGCAACCGGCAGCCTCGCCGAGGGGGCCGCCACCGCCGAGATCCACGTTTCCTTCAAAAAGCCGGTGAGCACCGAGAGAGCGCTGACCGTCACCGCCCGTGTGGAAGAACGGAAACGGCGGCTGATGCGCACCAGCGCCATCCTCGTACAGGACGGTGAAGAGAGGGCGGCCGCGCGGGCGGTTTTCGTGCTGACGGCCGCCCGCCGCTCTTCGGAATGACTTGGACGCGACGCGCCCCCCGACATAAGATTAGAGGAGCTAAGCCCGGCTTCCACGGCCTCCCCGCGCCCTATATCGCCGGGAGGACGTCCGGCCCGGCGGGAGGACCGACATGGACATGATCATTCGTCGGGTCGCGTATTTCTATACGACAGTCAAAGACAAACCGTGCGGCGCGTGCCACCTTCTCTGCCGCCTCAAGGAGAAGGGGGTCAATTTGTGCGCCTTCCACGCCATTCCCTTCGGCGCGGACAGCACGCAGCTCGTTCTCTTCCCCGAGGATCCCCAAGCACTCACACGGGCGGCCGGGTCGGTGGACCTGGTGTTGACGGGCCCGCAAAACGCTTTCATTGTCCAGGGAAAGGACGAGATGGGAGCGCTCGGCGAACTCCATCGCAAGCTGTGCGACGGCGGCGTGAACGTTTACTCCTCTTACGCCGTGGGGGACGGCGCGGGGCGTTTCGGCTATATCCTCCACGTGCGGCCGGAGGAGTATGAAACCGCGGCCCGCGTGCTCGGCCTCTAGAAAATTCCGTTCCGTCCGAATTGGGGCGACTGCTTTCCCGCCCACCGAGCGCCCGCCGCGCCGAAGAACGGCCGGTACGCTTAGCCGCGCGTCGGAAAGGGATCGCCGGCGTCATCCATGGCGCGGCGCGCCGCTTCCCAGATTTCCGCGATCGCCTTCCGCACACCCTCGGCGGGACACTCGGTGATCGGACGGCGCATCACGAGCGTGCGCGGCACCTCCCGGTCGTAGGGAATCCTTCCCCAGATCTCCAAGCCGTCGCGCGCGGCGAAGCGCTCGATCTCGGCGGTCTTCCCCGGATTCAGATCCCACTTGTTGACGACGATCGCGCAGGGAACATCGAAGTGTTCCGCGGCGCCGCGCACGCGCGCCAGGTCGTGGATCGCCGAGACGGTCGGCTCGGCGACGAGAAGAGCGAGATCGACGCCGGTGCTCGCCGCGATCACCGGACAGCCGATGCCGGGCGGCCCGTCGATCAGAATGAAGTCCGCGCCTCCGTCCAAGGCGCTCCGCCGCGCCTCGCGCCGCACCTCGCTCACCAGTTTTCCCGAATTCTCCGCGCCGGGAAAGAGGTGGGCGTGGTGAAGAAGGCCGTAGGGGGTGCGCGAACGGAGTCGAAAGCCGGCCGGTTCGCGCTCCATGCGGATCGCGTCCTCGGGACAGACCCAGAGGCAGGCGCGGCACCCCTCGCATCCGAGTGGATCGACCCGGTAGACGGAATCCTCGACCGGGATCGCGTCGAAGCGGCACGCCTCGGCGCAGAGGCCGCAGGCGACGCACCGCTCCGGATCGATCGCCGCGGTTTCGGGCGAAACGAAGTCGACACGCTCCTCCTCGATCGGGTCGAGAAGGATGGCGAGATTGGCGGCGTCCACGTCCGCGTCGGCGAGGACGATCTTCCTCTCACGCGAGGCGAGCACCGCGAGCGCGGCGGCGACCGATGTCTTCCCCGTGCCCCCCTTGCCGCTCAGCACGACCAGTTGCTTCATCATCCTCCCTCCCTCCCGGCGAGCACGAGCAGGAGATCCCGAAAGGCGCGCCCGACCTCCGGCACCGCGTGGTCCGGCGCGATTCCTTCCGAATACGCCTCGGCGATCTTCCTGTCGAAGGGTATGCGGAGCACCACGGGGATCCCCTCTTTCTCGCAAAAACGCTCCACGGCGTCATCTCCCTCGTCGGCGCGGTTCAGAACGACATCGACGGGGAGCCCGAGGGCGTCCCGGGCGAGGCCGATCGCCTGCTCCAGGTCGTGCAGGCCGAAGGGGGTCGGTTCGGTGACGAGAAGAACGCGGTCGGCGCCCCGGAGAGTTTCCACCACCGGACAGGACGCGCCCGGAGGCGCGTCGAGCACCGCCAGGCGTCCCGGCCCGCCCGCGCCCCCGAGCTTCCATCGTTTCAGTTCGCGGATCACGGGCGGCGCCATGGCTCGCCCCACGTCGAGCACGCCCCGGGCGAAGAGAATCGCGCCGGCCCGGCCCGCATGGAGGCTTCCGGTTGTATGGAGCCGTTCGGTGATCGCCTTCTCGGGACACTGCCGCATGCAGCTCCCGCAGCCGTGGCAGAGATCGTCGAAAAGGAGCACCTTCCCGTTCACCACGGCGAGGGCGGAATAGGCGCACACCTCGGCGCAGCGCCCGCAGCCCGTGCACTTCTCCGGGTCCACCTCGGGCAGGAGGACGCCGACCCGCCTTTCCTCCTCCCACTCCGGATGGAGGAAGAGCGCCGCGTTCGGCGCCTCCACATCGCAGTCCAGGAAAAGCACGGTGCGGCCCTCCGCCGCCGCGGCCCGCGCCAAACCGATCGCGACGGTCGTTTTCCCGGTTCCCCCTTTTCCACTTGCCACGGCAAGGATCATCACACAGTCCCTCCGATGAATCAGCGCCCGCCGCCGCCACCACCACCACGGCCACCACCGCCGCCACCACCACCGCCGCCGCCACGACCGCCGCCGCCGCCACGGCCGCCCCCCATACCGCCACCACCGCCTCGACCACCGCCCATGCCACCGCCACCACCCATGCCGCCACCACGACCACTCCCCATTCCGCTCCCGCCGCCGCCGCCCATGCCGCCGCCACGACCGCCGCCCATCGCGCCCGGTTTCCCCCCGAACCCCGCCTCCCCCACGTCATCGAGACGTTCGAGCGTCCCGCCGCGGAAAGCGTCCAGATTCTCCCGGACCGTGCCGGCACGCGCGCGGAAAAGGTCCAACCCGGTCTCCTGAAGAACACGTGAGGCGTTCGGGCCGAGTCGTCCGGTCACGACCGCGCCCACCCCCGAGTCCGCGACGATCTGGGCGGAACGGATTCCGGCCCCTCCCGGCGCGTCCACCGAAGGATTCACCAATGCCTCCACCTCGCCGCTTTCGACGTCCACATAAAGAAAATAGGGGGCCCGCCCGAAAACGGGGCTGACCTCGGCGTCCAATCCGTCGCCCATCGCCGTGATTGCGATTTTCATCGACTTTCCTCCTCGTCCGGCCGGGCTTTGTCGTCCCCGCCGGGATGTTTCTCGTCCATAGATTGCTCGCTTTCTCCGTCCGCCCTCATGCCCCGCCCGTGTCCGTCTCTGGGACCGCAACGGCAACCCCGCCCCGTCCGTCTCACCCCTCCATGCACCGGGCATGGATGGGGTCCCGCGGGGGAGCGGTCCACGACTCCGCCGCGTATCTCGAGGGCTTTTCCTTCAAGAAGCGCTTCCGCCACGGCGCGCCGCGCGGCCGCGAGAATCCGCGAAAATGTGGTGCGCGAAACGTCCATTCTCTCCGCCGCGGCTTCTTGGTAAAGACCCTCGCCGTCGGCCAGGCGGATCGCCTCCAGCCCGTCGAGGGTGAGGTAGACGGTTTCGAGCCCGGTGCGGGGAACGCCGACCGGCTTGAAAGCGCGCCGGTCGATTCCGTGAGAGATGATTTTTCTTCGCATCGGTCGTGGCATTCCGGTCACCTCGTATTGAACATATGTCCATTTCGTCTTCCTGTCAACCCCGGAAACGCATCCCCCGCGACCCGGCGCGCGCGGCGGAGGACAAACAGGCAAATCGTGTAAAAATGCTGGATTCCGGGGTCGGTTTTTGTTCTTATGGTGCCGTCCCCCAGGGGTTTTCCGCCCGGCGCCCTGAATCCCGGGAACCGGGCCTACGAAAAGGAGGTCCGGATGAAACGTTTCACCCTCCTCCCGGTTCTTCTCCTCGCCGCCCACGTCGCCTTCGCTGCGGGGGGCGGTCCTTCCGGCGAAGAAGCCTACAACACCAAGAGTTACGACGATTACGAGAAGCCGGCCGCTTGCCGCAGCTGTCACACCGATCTCTTCCGGCAGTGGGAGCAGTCGATGATGGCCCAGGCATTCACCCATCACTGGGACGAGATCGAGTATTTCGGCCTGGCGGTGGAGCACGCCAAGAGGGACCCGATCGCGGCGAAGGCGGAACCGGGGTGCAACGGCTGTCACACGCCGATCGCCTATCTGGCGGGGGACACCCCTCCGCCGCGCCCGGAGAAGAACAGCCGCGCCAACGAATCGGTGAGCTGCGACGTCTGCCACACGGTGAGCGGCTACGCCGGCGACACCCCTTTTAACTTCAATTGGATTTCGACGCCGGGGCGCACCAAGTACGGCCCCAAACCGGGGCGCGTCTCCCCCCATCACGACACGGAGTACAACCCCTTCCTCCGGCAGGCGGAGTTCTGCGGGACCTGTCACAACGAGATGAGCCCCTACGGCGCGTGGGTGAAGGCGACCCAGATCGAGTGGGCCGCCGGTCCTTACGGCGCCGACGGGGTTCCCTGCCAGCGCTGTCACGAGCCGCGCGCCTGGGGGAAGAGCGCCTCCATGGTCGAGGCGGACTCGGTGGCGCAACACCTCTTCCACGGCGCTCACGACCCCGGAAAGGTGGCCGGCGCCGTGGAACTCCGGATGCACCCCGAAGAACGCGAGGTCCCCTACGACGGGATCGCTGTCGTGAAGGTGCAGCTCTTCAACGGGAAGGCGGGCCACAAGATCCCGACCGGCTCGGTGGAGGACCGCATCGTATGGCTCCACGTGACCGCCGAAGACGAGGAAGGACGGACGTGGCACCTTCCCGTGGATCCGAAAGGTTTCAGCGGAGAGGAGTACACGATCGCCGCCGACGTGCTCGCCTATCAGGACATGGCTGTTCCGCTGGACGATCCGGACTTCCCCGGCGTGCAGCGCGACGGCGTTCCGTTCGGCGACCGGATCTTCCGGATGCCCTACTTCGATCCCCAAGGCCGGATGACCATCATGCAGTGGAACACGAAGAGCTTCGGCGTCGACTACCGGATCGGCCCGCGGGAAACCAAGATCGAGACCTTCACCTGGGAAATTCCCGAGGACCTCTCCCCCGGCCGGGTGACATTCCACGCGGAGTTGAACTTTCAAAAACTGGTGAAGCCGGTGGCGGACCTGTTGAATGTTCCGGCCGACGAGAGCGCGGTCGTTCCGATCAATCACGCCGAGACGTGGATCGAAGTGTACGACTGAACCGCGCGGCGCGGTGAGGCGCGCGCGGCGCGGAGAGGGAGGTACGGAAAGAATGAATCGATCGAAGATTGTGTGGTGCGCGGCACTGGCGGCGACGGTTCTCGCCGCCGTCCTCCCCGAAGAAGCAGGCGCGATCCCCGCGTTCGCGCGGCGGCACAAGCTCTCCTGCTCCACCTGCCACGTTCCCTTCCCCAAGCTGAAGCCGTACGGCGACGAATTCGCCGGCAACGGATTCATGATCCCCGAGGAGGAGAAGGAGCGCGACTATATCACCGCGGGCGACGACCTTCTCTGGCTGAACAAAGACTTCCCCGTCGCGATCCGCTTCGACGCCTACGGCGTGTACGAGGACGCGTTAGAAGATGGCGACGTGGAGTACGACCTGCAGTCCCCCTGGGGAATCAAGCTGATGTCCGGCGGGGCGCTCTACCGGAACATCGGATACTACTTCTACTTCTACATGTCCGAGCGGGGGGAGGTGGCGGGCATCGAGGACGCCTACGTCCACTTCAACGACGTCTTCGGCGTCCCCCTCGACGTGCTGGTCGGCCAGTTCCAGACCTCGGATCCTCTGATGAAGCGCGAGCTGCGGCTCACCTTCGAAGATTACCAGATCTACAAGACCCGGATCGGCGACTCGATGAACAATCTCGCCTACGACCGGGGGGTGATGCTTCTCTACGGCATCGAGCGGACCGGCACCGACCTGGTCGGCATGGTGGTGAACGGTAACGGCAAGCCGGAGGCGGACGAGAACCTGAAGTTCGACAACGACAAATTCAAGAACTACGGCTTCCGTCTCGCCCAGGGGATCGGCGAGTACGCCTCCGTGGGCGGCTTTATTTACTACGGCAAGGAACGGACCGTGGGCGGCGAGGAGAACGAGATCACCTATTGGGGCCCGGACGCGAACGGGGGATACGGGCCGGTGGGAGCGACCGTCCAGTACCTCCTCCGGAAAGACACCAATCCCACTTTCATCGATTCCCCGGAAGACGTGGAGACCGAGGGAATCGTGGTGGAGGTGGTCGTCTCGCCCCAAGAGGACCGCTCCCGTTTCTTCTTCACCGGGCTCTACAACCGGATCGATTCGGATCTGGACGATTACGATTACGAGACCGCCACGGCGGGCGTCACCTATCTCTTTGCGCGCAATCTGCGCTTCCTCGCGGAGTACACCCGGGACCTGGAGCGGGAGACGGACCGGGGGGTGATCGGCATGGTCACCGGCTTCTAGGCCGGCCCGCCCGCTTGGGCGACGGCGAAAAAGAGGAATCCCCGGGGGCGGCGCCTCCGGGGATTCTCTTTAGGGGCGAACGGCGGGCGCGGTCAGATCGTGCTCCGGAGCGCCAGCTCCCGCGGGTAGGGCCGCAGATAGACCTGCGCCTCCACCCACTCGTGGCCGAGCCGCCTCAGGTGGTGCCGGAGGAGCGAGAGAGGCGTGATCAGGGGGACCCATCCCCGCCCGTACTCGCCGATCAGGTCGTGCAGTTCGGCTTTCGATTCCCGGTCGAGCCCCTTCTTGAGGAAACCGGCGAAGTGCTCGAGCACGTTCACGTGTTTCCCCGGCGATGCGATCTTCCGCAGCCCGGTCATCATCTCCGCCTCGTATCGGTCCAGCAGATCCTCCATCGGGTCCGCGCCCGCCCGGGCGGTGAGACGCCCCATCTCGGTCATCGCCTTCGGGCTGTGGGCGAGAACGAGCATCTTGTGGGCGGTGTGAAAGTCCACCAGATCCCGCGGCCGGACCGTCCCTTCCCGGAGCCGGAGCCATCGGTCGTATGTGAAAAGACGGACGATGAAGTTCTCCCGGATTCGCGGGTCGTTGAGGCGCCCCTCATCCTCGATCGGCAGCAGGGGGAAGCGGTCCATGAGCCGCCCGCCCCAAAAACCGCGGGCGTCCTTGGTCGGCACGCCGTTCGTATCGTAAATACGCACCCGCTCGAATCCGCAGGTGGGGGAGGTGCTCTTCAGCACGAAACCGCGGAGCCGGAGCGGCGCGAGCCCCTCCGCCCTCTCTTCCGTGAAACGGTTCATTTTTTCGGTACGGTCTTTTCCGGTCCGGCTCCCCACGAGACGGGGGCCCGAGTCGCTCCGGACCAGGCGGATCGATTCGCGCGGGACGCCGAGGCCGATCTCCACCTCCGGGCAGACCGGCACGAAACGGAACCACTCGGCGAGCACGTCGGTGAGGAAACGGCTCCTCTTGTGGCCGCCGTCGAAACGGACCGGATCGCCGAGAAGGCAGCGACTCACCCCGATGGGGATCTTTTTGCGATGATCGTTCACCAATCCCTCCTCCCCTCGCCCCGGATGATCTCGCGGAGCATCTTCTCCCGATAATCGAATACGCGCGGATAAATCAAGCGCGCCCCGTCCCTCATCGCCGGTTCCGCTTCTTCACGCCCTTCATCGCGGCGAGGGCGAGAAGCGCTTCCTCGCGGGCGCGGGCATGGTCGACCATCGGCGGCGGATAATCGCGACCCGCTTGGAGGCCGGTCGCGGCCGGCGCTTCCGCGGGCGCTTCGCCGGCGCGGTGGATCGACTTCGCGGGAAGTCCGGCCAGCTCCGGGACATGGCGTTTCACGTACGCCCCTTCGGGATCGTACCGCTCCCCCTGGGCGACCGGGTTAAAAACACGGAAATACGGGGCCGCGTCCGCCCCGCAACCGGCGACCCACTGCCAGCCGAGCGTGTTGTTCGCCAGATCCGCGTCGACCAACGTATCCCAGAACCAGCGCGCCCCCTCGAGCCAGTGGAGACGCAGATCCTTTACAAGAAAACTGCCCGCGATCATGCGGACACGGTTGTGCATCCATCCGGTCGCCCGCAGTTGGCGCATTCCGGCGTCGACGATCGGGTATCCGGTCCTTCCTTCCCGCCACGCTTCGAGGTCCTTCCGGCTCCGCCGCCATGGGAATCGCCGGAACTCCTCCCGGAGGGGGTGCTCGACCGTGCTCGGATAGTGGTGGAGCAGGTGGGCGGCGAACTCGCGCCATGCGAGCTGGCGGAGCCAGGCGAGGGCGGAGGCGCGCGTCTTCTCGCTCCGGAGGCGCGACGCCCGGCGGCGCGCTTCGCTCCACGCCCGCGACGGCGCGATCTCTCCCCAACAGAGGTGCGGCGAGAGCCGTGAGGTTCCCTCCCGGTCGGGGCGGTTCCTCTCGGCGTCGTAGCCGCCGATCCCTTCGCGGAGAAAACGATCGAGCCGGGCGACGGCGCCCTCTTCTCCCGGCGTCCACGCTTCCCGGAGCCCCGCCGCCCAATCGACGCGCGGGAGGAGGCCGAGGTCCGCAAGAGGAAGAGAGCGTGGTTTTTTCTCGGAAGCGATCATGCGATTCGGAGCATCCGGACCGGCGCCGCGCTCCGGCAGGGAGAGAAGGCGGTTCCAGAATGGGGTGAAGACCCGGTAGGGCCCGCCCGAGCCGGATCGAACATCCTCCGGCTCGAAGAGGAGCGCGCCGGGAAAGCCCTCGGCAAGGATCCCCGCGGCGGTGAGAGAGCGGGCGATGCTCCGGTCGCGCTTCGCCGGCCCCGGATCGTAGAGACGGTTCCAATAGACCGCGCCGGCGCCGGTTTCGCCGGCGAGATCGAGGAGCGCCTCGCGGGAAGGACCGCGCCGGAGGACGAGGGGCGCGCCGAGGGAACGGAGGGAGCGGCCGAGCGATTCGAGGGAGTGGTGGAGCCACCAGCGGGAGGCCTCGCCCGGCGCCCACTTCCCCTCTTCCTCGGGCGCCCAGATGAAGACGGGCAGGACCGTACCGCCCCGCGCCGCGGCGGCTGCGAGCGCCCGGTTGTCGCGAACCCGCAGATCCCTCCGGAACCATACGATGGAAGGAGAATTCTCCAAGCCGGCCCCTTCTTTGTCGGGTCGATCCGCTCTCTTCCCGTTCATTTTAGGCTCTGCCGTCTCCCTGCGCAAGAAATGGCGAGTCTGCACCGGAAAACAGGGATACCATATGCGGGAGGCGTCATTACGTATCCACTTGTCGGTGCCGAACACCTATTCACCCACTTCGTTCGCGAAAAGAGAATCCGGTACCGGAGGGGAATCTCCCCTCCGAAAAAAACCCGAAAACGTTCCCCCCGAATTCCCTTCCCATGCGTAGAAAACCGCATTATCTTCAATCCACGAACACTCAGCGGGAGGGAGCGGATATGAGCAAGCGGATCTTTGTCTTCGGACTGGTCGGGGCGCTTCTGCTGGCCGTGGCGTGCACGCAGACTCAGAAGGGGGCGATCATCGGCGGGACCACCGGCGGGCTGCTCGGCACCGCGATCGGCCACCGGACCGGGAACACCGCCGCGGGCGCGATCATCGGCGCGGCGGTCGGCGGCGCCGCGGGCGCCTTCATCGGCGATTACATGGACGACCAGGCGGAGGAGATGGAGCGGGACCTCGAAGGCGCTCGGGTCGAACGCGTCGGCGAGGGGATCAAAATCACCTTCGATTCGGGCATCCTTTTTGACGTGAACAAATCGGACCTGCGTCCGGTGGCCCAAGAAAACATCACCAGCCTGGGCGCCATTCTCGCCAAGTACCCGGACACCGACATCCTGATCGAGGGGCACACCGATTCGGACGGCTCGGAGGAGCACAACCAGACCCTGTCCGAGAGGCGCGCCAATTCGGTCAAGGCGTACCTTCTGCAGAACGGCGTGAAGAGCGCCCGGATGACCACCATCGGTTACGGCGAGACCCAACCGGTCGCCTCCAACGAGACGTCCGAAGGGAAACAGCAGAACCGCCGCGTCGAGGTGGCGATCATGGCGAACGAGAAACTGAAAGAGACGGCCCGCAAGAAGGCCGACGAATAGAGGAAACCGCCGGCGCTCGAGCGATTCGACGGAATGGAAAAGGGGGCCCTCGATCGGGGCTCCCTTTCTTTTTGTGAGCGCGCGCCCTCCGGCGCCCCGATCAACGGCCCCCCGGCGAAGCGCTCCTCTCCCAAGCCTCTCCCAGGATCCTTTCTCTCACGGTCGCCGCCCCTCCCAGATCGGCCAGCGTGACCGCGCCCTCGACGGGAGGAAGGGCGGGGAACCGGGCGTTCACGGCGTCGTCCGCGGCGCGGAAGCCCCCGGCGGCCAGGATCGACTGCGCCTCTTCGCCCCACAGGAAACCGAGAAAGCCATCCACTAGCGAGCGCTGCGGAGCGGCGACGTTCTTGTCGATGGCGATCACCACCGCCTCGGCGACGACGGTCGGGACGGGGCGGACCACCGCGTCCGAACCGAGGCGGTTCGAGAGGGCGATCGCCTCGGATTCATAGGTGATCAGCGCGTCCCCCTCGCCGCGTAGAAAGATCGCCCGCGCCTCGCGCGCGCTCGGGGCGACGGCGGCGGTGTTCCTTCGGACGCCGCGAAAGAGGTCGACCGCCTCCTCCCCAGCCCCATTCGCGGCCGTCCAAACGGAGAGGAGCCCCCACTCCCCGGCGCCGGAGGTGAGCGGATCGGGCTGCACGAGGGCGAGCCCCGGACGGGCGAGATCCGCGAATCCGGCGATACCCGACGGGTTGCCGGGGCGCACCAGAATCACCATCGGCGAGCGGCCGAGCACGCCTCCCCGGGGCTGCCGGCGCCAGGTCGGCCCGGCGACCACACCCCTTTCCGCCAGGCGGAACGCGTCCATCTCGGAGGAGAGGATCGCCACCTCGGCGGGAAAACGCTCCACGATCCTGTCCGAGATCGTTCCCGAACCGGCGAAGGTGGTGATGAACTCCACACGTTCTCCGGTTCTCTCCAGCCAGAACGCGCGGAACGCGGGAAGGACCCCTTCCTCCATCACGTCCTGCATGCCGCTAAAACAGTAGAGGGTAAGCGTGCGGGGGAGTCCGTTCCGGCCGGAACGCGCGCCGAACCAGACCACGCCGGCGAGGACGATCAGAAGCGCCGCCGCGAGCGCCGCGCGCCACCGGCTCCGCGAAAACCAACCGATTCCCCTGCTGCGGGGAGCGCCGTTCATGAGTCCCTCCTCTCCGGGCTCGGGCCGGGATCGGCCCGATCGATCCACAGGCCTATTTTCCCCTTTCCGGGCGGACGGTCCAACCGGAATCGGCGGCGGTCCCGGTGATTGCCACCGGCGGAGCGCCGCGTTATGCTCGTGTCTCGCGCACCCGTACACACGCACCCGAGAAAGGAACCGGTCATGGCCTCATCCCAGACACATCGACCGTCGCCGGAGGAGCTGGAACGACAGTGGTTCCGTGATCACTACCGGGGCGACATGCCCCAGCTCACATGGCGGGCGGTCATTATGGGCGGTTGCCTCGGCGCCGTCCTCTCCCTCACCAACCTGTACATCGGCCTGAAAACCGGTTGGGGATTCGGCGTGGCGATCACCGCCTGCGTGCTCAGCTTCGCGATCTGGAAGACCTTCCGCAAGCTGGGGATCGTGAAATCGGACATGTCGGTGCTCGAGAACAACGCCATGCAGTCCACCGCGTCGTCGGCGGGTTACTCCACCGGCGGCACGCTCGTCTCGGCGATCGCCGCCTACCTTCTGGTGACGGGGGAGCACATTCCCTACGGCTGGTTGACGGCGTGGATCTTCTTCCTCGCCGTGCTCGGCGTCACCCTCGCCATCCCGATGAAGCGGCAGATGATCAACGTCGAGCGCCTCCGCTTCCCCTCGGGGATCGCGGCCGCCATGACCCTTCGCAGCCTCCACAGCGACATCGACCACAAGCCGGCGCTGGAGGGTCCCCTGTTGGAGTCCGCGGAGGAGACCCCCGCCGAAAAGGAGGGGGCCCCCAAGAAATCGGCGGAAGAAGCGGCGCTCGAGGAACTCGCGGACGTGGAGGGGACGGTGACGAGCGCCGAGGAGGGGGAAAAGAGCGCGCGCTCCCTTTTCATCGCCGGCGGGATCGGCGCGACGGTCGCCTTCCTCCGCGAGGGCTTCGAGATGTTCCGGGAGATCGGCGTGATGACCCGGGAGTTCGTTCTGATCCGCTACGCCTACCCGATCTTCGGCGAGCGCGCCTTCCAGTACACCGTCGGCATGGAGGGAAGCCTCCTGCTGGTGGCGGGCGGCGCACTGATGGGAATCCGCGTGGCGACGAGCGTCATGATCGGCTCCGTTCTCTGCTGGGCCGTTCTCGTTCCCTGGATGCACAACCTGGGGGTCATCGAGGCGCTGAACTATCGCACCATGGTCTCCTGGTCCCTCTGGGGGGGCGCTTCCTGCATGGTGACCAGCGGGCTTCTGGCCTTCGCCTTCCAGTGGCGCGCCGTCGGCCGCGCCCTCAGCGGCATCACCGCCATCTTCAAGCCCCGGTCGAGCCGCAAAGCGCTCACCGAGGAAGAGGAGGCGATGGAGAAGATCGAGGTTCCCTCCTCCTGGTTCGCCGGCGGAGGGCTCGTCGGCGGGATCGGCGTCGTCATCGTCGCCTACCTCGTTTTCGGCATGCCGGTCTGGATGGGGATCCTGGCGATCGTTCTCTCCTTCTTCCTCGCCCTCGTCGCCTGCCGGGTCGCCGGCGAGACGGACACGACTCCCGTGGGCGCCATGGGGAAAGTGACGCAGCTGATGTACGGCGCCATCACCCCCAAATCGCTCCGCATCAACGCGCCGCAGCAGACGATGAACATCAACCTGATGGCGGCCTGCATCACCGCCGGCGTGGCGGACAGCGCCTCGGACCTGCTGATCGACCTGAAGAGCGGCTACGTGCTCGGCGCCAACCCGAGGAAACAGTTCCTCGCGCAGTTCGCCGGGATCTTCATCGGCACGGCGGTAACGGTCCCCGTGTTCTACCTGCTCGTGCCGCAGGCCTCCGCTCTCGGCACGGACCAGTGGCCCGCGCCGGCCGCCATGGTCTGGTCCTCGGTGGCGCGCCTTCTCTCCCAGGGACTCGGGGCGCTCCACCCGACCGCCCAGGCGGCGCTCGTCATCGGCGGCCTCCTCGGGATCCTGCTCGTGGTGCTCACCCGGCTCGTCCCCTCGAAACACCATATGTGGATCCCCTCGCCGATGGGGCTCGGCCTCGCCTTCACCTTCCATTTTTACTACGGGTTCTCGATGTTCCTCGGCGGCGTGGTCGCTTACATCGTGAAGAAAAAATGGCCGAAGCGGGACGCGCTCTACACCTTCCCGGTCGCCTCGGGGGTGATCGCCGGCGAGAGCCTGATGGGGATCTTCCTGATCCTTCTGCCGATCCTGATCGCACTCATCCGCGGCGGTTGATCGGCGCCCGCGATCCGCGCGAACGACGCGCCCCGGGGGGAACCCGCCTCCGGGGCGCTTTCTTTCTCTCCCCACCCTCCCCGCTTGAGGGGCGCGCTCCTCTGCGATAGGATCGTCCGATGATGAAACGATTGCGCGCGCTCTGGAACAAAAGACCGCTCCTCGTGATCCTCGCCGCCGCCGCCCTCTTCCGGCTCGCGGCGGCGATTTTCTCCGCCGGCTACGCCATGTCGGACGACCATTTCCAGGTGATCGAGATCGCCCAGCGTTGGGTGGACCGCACGCCCGGCGGAAACTGGTTCGATCTGGGCGAACCGATGAATCGCAACCTCGTCTATCCGGGCCTTCACTATCTTCTCTTTCGCGGCCTCGAGGCGGCCCGGATCGACGATCCCCAAGCGAAGATGTTGGTGGTCCGGCTGCTGCACGCCGCCTGGTCCATGCTCGCTATGCTTTATGGATATAGGATCGCGTTACGGATCGCCGGGCCCGCCGTCGCCCGCCGCGCCGGAATCCTCCTCGCTCTCTTCTGGCTGATGCCCTTCATGTCCGTGCGCAACCTGATCGAATTCGCGTGCGTTCCGGCGCTCCTCGTCGGATTCGACCGCCTACTCACCGGCCGGGAAGAGCGCCCCCTGCGAAACGGAATCGCGGCGGGCCTGTGGTTCGGCCTCGCCTTCACGATCCGTTATCAGACGGCGCTCATCGCCGGGCCGGTGGGGCTCGTTCTCGCTCTGCGCCGCGAGGGGCGCCTCTTTCTCGGCTACGCCGCCGGCGCGATCGGCGCGGTCGGAATCACGACCGGTCTGATCGATCACATCGCCTGGGGATACCCCTTCGCTTCGCTTCACATGTACATCGCGTACAACCTCGCGCACCGGCACGACTACATCGTCGGTCCCTGGTACCGGTACATCCTCCTCGTGCTCGCCGCGCTGATTCCGCCGGTGAGCGCGCTCCTCGTCGCCGGTTTTCTCCGGATGTGGCGGCGTTCTTCGCTCCTCTTCTGGCCGGTCTTCCTCTTCCTTTTCTTCCACTCCTTATTCCCGAGCAAGCAGGAGCGCTTCATCCTCCCGGCGCTCCCCTTCCTCCTCCTGCTCGGCGCCGCCGGTTGGGACGCCATCGAAGAGCGGTTCGGCCTTCGCGGGCGGCTCCACCCGCTCCGCACAAGCCTCACCGCGTGGTTTTGGACGCTCAACCTGGCCCTTCTCCTGACGCTCACCTTCACTTTCTCCAAGAAGAGCGCCGTGGAGCCGATGGTGACGATCGCGAGAAAAGGGGACCTGGCCGGCCTGATTTGGGAGTCCGATCGGGACGCGCCGCCGCTCGCGGCGCGCTTCTATCTCGACGACTTTCGCCACCCGCTATACAACTATCCGGTCGGAAAAAGCGAGGAGAAGCTCCGGGAGGAGATCGACGCGAACCGGGACCGTTTCCCCTTCCCCAATTACATCGTCTTCCACGGCGGGGATCGAATCGACGAGCGGGTGGAGCGTTTCGGTCGCGCCTTCGGAAAGCGGCTGGCGCTGGAGAAAAAGGTCACGCCGAGCCTGGCGGATCGAATCATTCACCGAATGAATCCGCGGCGGAATCCGAACCGGATCGCCCGGGTCTACCGAATCGAGGAGAGGGAGAACCGCCCGTGGGAGGCCGGAGGCGGCGCGGAGGGATTCGGTAAAACCGCCCGCGGCGCCTCTTAACGGCGGGGGCGCACGGCCCCTTCCACGGCGCCGGAGCTCCGGTCCCTTTCCGCCCGGTCGCGGTTCGGCAGCGGCTCCCCCACCGCGGGCAGGGTGAAGACGACGCGCCCGGCGCTCCCCTCCGCCTTCTCGAACCAGAGGTCGCCGCCGTAGTGGGTGATCACGTCACGACAGACGGAGAGCCCCCATCCCTCCTCCCCCCTCTCCTCCATGGACACGACGTCCGGCCGGTATTCCCCTTCCGCCGAAGCGCCCCACCCTTCATTCCCGATCACCACCCGGACCCACGGACGCGACTCTCCGCCGCGCTCCCACAGCATGCGCCCCACGACGATCCTCACCTCTCCGCCTCCCGAAAAGACGCGCCGGACCCTCGTGAGCAGATACCGGAGCACGGCCTCCAATCGCTTGGCGTCTGCGCGCGCCCGGGGCACGTTCGACTCGATCTCCACCCGAAGGGCCGCCCCGTCCCCCCCCTCCTTGTCCAGATCCTTCTCCACGATCCCGCGAACGAACCGGCCCATGTCGATCGTCTCGTCCCGCCACTCCAAGTCTTCGCCCCCCAGCCGGGTGATCTCGAAAATCTCGTCGATAATCCGGTTCAGCCGCTCCCCTTCCGTTCGGATCATTTCCAGGCAATGCCGGCTCTTCGGCGGCGGCTCGTCTCCGTTAAGGAGATACTCCGATGAGGAGAGGATCGACGTGAGCGGCGTTCGAAGCTCGTGGGAGACGGAGGTGAGAAAGTCGTTCCTCAGCCGGCGAAGCTCTTCCAGCCTCGCGCGGACGAGGAGAAGGTCTTCCTTCTTTTTTCTGTAAAGAAGCCTCCATGCGTGATTGTGCCGCCGCAGCCTCCGCTCGGTCCGCCGGGTTTCCTCCAGCTCGTTTCGCAGCCGCTCGGCCTCTCCCGTGGGCGGCCTCTCGTCCCTCTCCGTGTCGCGCCCCCGCTTCTCCTCGAGCCGGGCTCCGCTCTCGCTCCTCGAAAGGTTCGCGTCAGGTCCCACCGGTCCGTTCTCCTTTAGGAGCGCCGTGGCGCTCCGGTGTCCCCCGCGTCCCCCATTCCCGCTCCCTCGGTGTCCGTATGGTTTCGTCCGCCCCGTCGCCCTTCCCCCCCGGAGGGGGCGGGCGCGGGGCGCTACGCAGGCGTGTCGCACCGCCGGGTCCGCGCCCTCGCTCTCCCGCCCCCGATTTTCAGGCGTCAACCGCGAATCGCGCCCGGCGCGACGAGTGCTCGGTCCTCGTCTTCGAAAAACCGCCGCAGAATCTCTCTCTTTCGGAAAGGAACGTGGACGGTGATCGCCCCCAACCGATAGAAGAGGGCGCGCTCTAAACACGCCTCCCCGAGCGATCGAACGGATTCCCGATAGCATCCGCTGATCAGCCGGGGAACGACCCCTTGCCCGCCGTGGTTCTCCGCTTCGAGCAGATCCAGAAGTGCCGCGCGCACCCAGCTGTCGAGGCGCTCGATCCTGTCCAAGAAGACCGTCTCTTCCGGATCCGCGCGGGAAGAGAAGAGAATGGCCGGTCCTTCTCTGTTGAGATCCCGCCATCCGATTTCCCGAAGCGACGAGGAGAGCCGGGCGCGGAAAAAACCGCGCGCCGCCGCCACGTCTCCGGTGATGAGTACGTTCGCGCGGCAATCGAGGGAGCGACGGAGGTTCCGGACCGACGCTTCGAGTGCATCGTCCCTGAATCCTCCGAGGGGTAAGGAGCGGACGTGTCCGCTCCCCCCCCAAGACCACCTACCGGTTGCAAAGCACCTTGTCGTCTTCGACGGCATGTCCTTCTCCTTGCTTAGGGGTGCGGATCGTCCGGATCGTCCGGAAGCGGCCAGGGGTTGGGAGGGCTATGCAGGGTGTCCGCCGAGTCGGCATAGGCGTGAATCACCCCGATAGCAGGCCCCCCCCCAACTTGCCCTGGCGTCTCCAAACGGATCTGCGGAAGAAAGAGGAAGAGAAAGGCGAAAAGCGCGATCAACATCGTCGTTGCGGAAAATCGGGCGCGGCTCTTCATGATCGACAACCTCCTGTTTTGTCCGCGGTTCTTCACAGACACGACGAGCACGAAGGAACGTCATGGCAAGGATCGTGCGGCGCGGGCGTCGCGATGACCGAGCAACCTCTTGTCTTCACGAGGAATAAAAAAAAGCGGGGGGTGCGATTCGGGCGCCGGGGAATCGGGCGTACGGGCGTACGAATTTATCGGGGCATCGCGGGCCGATCCGCGACCCTATCTCCATAGGAATCAGAGTGTAAGTACGATCGCGGGGAGCGTGGCGGGCGGATGGTCAATCTGTCAGTGATTCGTATGATCGTACGGGTCGTCCGGCGGAGACGATTTCGGCCGGAAACGATCGAGGCCGTATTGCTTCCTCTTTTTCCGAACCGTGGATTCGTGGACGCCCAGCTTTTTCGCCGCGGCCGTGTTGTTCCAATCGCTCCCGCGGAGCGCGTCGAGAACCCGGCCGCGCTCGATGTCCCGCATCTCCGCCCCGAGATCGGCTTCCGGCTTCTTCGATCTCGAGCCACCCGCCCCCATCGACGGGAAGAGAGCGCTCAAGTGCTCCGGCAGATCCCGCACCTCGATCCGTTCCCCGTCGCACAGGGAGACGGCGCGCACGATGGCGGAGTCCAGCTCCCGCACGTTCCCCGGCCAATGGTGGAACAGAAACAGGGAAAGGACCTCGTCGGAGATAGAGCGGACCGGGCGGCGGTTCTCCCGGGCGTGCTTCTTCAGGAAAGCGCGCGCGAGGGGGATGATGTCCTCCCGCCGTTCCCGGAGAGGGGGAATCGTCACCGTTTCCGCGTTGATCCGGTAAAGAAGATCGCTGCGAAAGAGGCCGCGGGCGATGAGCGACTGGAGGTCCTGGTTGGTGGCGGAGATGAGGCGGACGTCCGACCGGAGCGTTTCGCTTCCTCCCAGTCTCTCGAAGGTGCCGTCTTGAAGGGCTCGAAGCAGTTTCTTTTGGGTCTCCACTTTCATGCCGCCGATCTCGTCCAGGAAGAGGGTTCCCCCGTCGGCCCGCTCGAACGCCCCGATCCGGCGCTGATCCGCGCCGGAGAAGGCGCCCCGCTCGCTACCGAAGACCTCCGACTCGAAGAGCGTCTCCGGGATCGCCGTCGTGTTGAGGGAGCGGAAGGCTTTGTCCCGGCGGTCGCTCTCTTCGTGGATGAAACCGGCAATCAGGCTCTTCCCCACGCCCGTCTCCCCGAGGAGAAGAATCGGCATGCGCCCCCGCGCCGCCCGGCGAAGCCGGTCGAGGATCCCTTTCATGACCGGGCTCTCGGTGACGATGTCGTGGACGTGCTCCCGCCTGTCGATCTCCTCGCGCAGCATCTCGTTTTCGCTCTCCAACAGGCGCCGGTAGCGGGCGTTCTCGAACGCGATGCCGGTGAGATGGGAGAGAGCTTCGAGGATCCTCACGTCGCGCGGCGAGAAGACGCCCTCCGTTTCGCGATGATCGAGGTAGATCGCTCCGATCAACCGGTCGCGGGAGCGGATGGGCGCGCAAATCACGGAGAGAATGCTGAAGGAGGCCACGCTCTCCGCGCCGCTGAACCGCTCGTCTCGAAGGGCGTTGTCCGTGACGAAGGGCTCCTCGGATCGCTCCGCCATGCCGAAGACGGTGCGACTGAATCGGCTCACGTCCGCCAGGTTCTCTCCTTCCAGGGAACGCGCCTTGCGCGGCAAGAGACGACCGTCCGGCTCGCGCAGCAGAATCAGCCCCCTCTCCGCCCCAAGGTAATCCACCGCCTGATCCAACACATAAGCGAGGACCTGCTCCTCGTCGCGCCGGGAATTGATCACCTCCGAGATGCGGCAGATCGTCTGAAAACTTTCGCCGAGCGCTTCCTCCCGGCCGGGAAGGCTCGCCAGCAGACGGGAGAGGAATGGAGGAGGAGTGACGAAACGGATCCGGTCGTAAAGGGATTTCGCCTCCTCGAGACGACGCTTCGCCCGCCGCTTCGCCCCCTGCGCGGCGAAAACGGCGCCCAGTCGTGCGAGTGACTCGGCCAGATCGATCCGGAGATCCAACCGCCGGGCGTCGCGCACGACCCCTCGGTAGAGCGCTTCCGCCTCGGCGATCCGTCCCCTGCTCTCCTCGTAACGCCCCTTCAACAAACGGAGCCGGACGGCGAACAGGGGATACTCCTCCCGTTTCATTGCGCGCTCGGCGTAGCGGAGCGACTCCAGAGGCGAGCGGCCCGTTCCCCGATCCAGACGGCACGCCGCGATCATCAGAAGCGTTTCAACGAGGTTGAGTTTCGCCTTCTGCGACTTGAAAAGGCGGAGCGCTTCCTCGAAAAGCACTTCCGCCTCATCGTAACTTCCCCTCAGGCGGGCGAGCCTCCCCCGGGTTCGCGTGTTCAGGGCGAGCTGACGCCCCCCCAATCCCCCCGGCGCGAGCGATTCGATCTCCGCGAGGACCGCCTCCGCGCGATCCGGTTCTTCCCGGGCGATGTGACAGAGCGCGAGCAGATTCAATCCGTCGACGAGCCGCATCGGCTTGACGATCCGGCGACCGATCCGGAGACCGTCCTCGGAGAGGCGGAGCGCCTCGACGAGCCTTCCCCTCTCCCGGGCCGCGTGCCCCATGCTGAGGAGCGTGGTCGCCTCGTGAGCGCTCTCGCCGTACTCCCGGAAGGTGACGAACGCTTCGTGAAAAAGACGACCTGCTTCCTCCCAACGGCCCAGACGCGCGAACACGCGGGCCAGATCCTCCGAGATGCGCGCCTCCTCGATCAGGTTTCCCGTCTCCCGGGCGATCCGGAGGGTCCGCTCCATCGACTCCCGCGCATCGCGAAGCCGCCCCGTCCAATAATAAATGAGCGCCAGATTGGACAAGGGGGGGACCGCCTCGCCGGGCGCGGTTCCCTCTAAGACGCGGACCGCCCGCCGGTAAAACGTGATGGCGCGCGCCCAGTCGTGGCCGTTATAGGCGATCGCTCCGAGACGGTTGAAGATTTGACCTTTCAGCACCCTCTCGCGCGTTCCCTTGAGCGCCTCCAGCCCCGATCGGAGCGCCCGGCCGGCTTCCTCCTTCCGGTTCTGGTCGAGCAGCGCCCACCCCAGATCGCGAAGGATCGCCGCCCGGTCCCGCGGTGACAGTCCCTCCGGGGGACTCAGAAGGGCCCGGAGTTTCTTCTCCGCGCGCCCGGGATTCCCTTGATTGCAGAAGATCCAGGCGTCCAGAAGCCCGGCCCGGATAATCGTGGACCGATCGATCCCACGGTCGCGGCCCCACGCGAGGAGAAGCCGCGCCGCCGCCCGGGCGCCCCGCGTCTCGCCGGCCCGGAACCGCGTTTCGGCGAGCCGGAGAAGGAGTTTCGCCCTCTCGCCGGGAGCGATGCTCCCGGGATCGACGGCGGAGGCGCGCCGGTAAAGCCGCGCCGCGTCCCGGAAGAGAAAGAGACGTTCCATCCCCTCCGCCGCCTTCATGAGCTTCCGTCTCGCCGCCGCGAACGATCCGGCGCCCGCCAGGTGGTGCGCGACGATCAGCGAGGCTCCCTCCACCCCCCTCTTCTCCTCCTCCGCGCGGAGCCGCGCCGCGGCGCGATGCAGCTTCGTCCGCGTGTCGGCCGAAATCATCCCGGCCAACGCCGGGCGGAACGCCTCGTCTTTCAAGGAGTAGCGATCGCCGGCGGGATCGGGATCGATCCGGATCCACCCGCGCCCGACCAGGGCGTTCACCAGCACCGGCCAGTCCTCCTCGGGAACGCCGAGAAGCCTCCTATAGAAAGGCGCGTCGCCCGCGATGGGCGAGAGGGCGACGGCGGCGGCCAGCAGCGCCGCCCGCGGGGGAAGCCCGGCGGGATCGAGCCCGACGGCGCTCTCCTCCCCGGCGCCCGCGTCGTCACCCGGCGCCGGAGTCTCGGACAGCGTGAAGGATCCGTACTTCCGCCGCACGCGCCCGCGCGCGATCCACCGCCTGGCCAGCCCCTCCAGCCGCGCCGGCACGCCGCCGGAACGACGAACCGCCTCCCGCGTCAACCCGGGGTCGACCTTTCCGTTTCCGAGGACGCCTCGAATCCACTCTTCCACGTCGGAATCACTGAGCACCTCGAGCATTAAGGTCCGGAGCAATCCTCGCTCCTCGAAACGGTCGAGAAGGGAGGAGAGCTGAGGGGATTCGACCGATCCGATCGAGGCGAGAAAACGGACCGGCGGCGGACCGTCACGATCAAGGAGGAAACGGAAGAAACGGAGAGAGGAGTCGTCGAAATGATCCAGGTTGTCGACGATCACGAGAATCGGCTTTCCTCCCCGATCCGCGAAACCGGCGATCCTCTCTTCCCAGATCCGGTAGATCGCGCGGAAGAGGGAGAGTTCGCCGCTCGACCCGGCCGTCCCCGAGCGCCTCGGCGACGACGCGATGCGCCCCAGATCCCACCGCAGGGGATCGGCGGAGATCGCCGCGAGGAGGAGGCGAGCCCCCTCGTAAGGCCGGTCGCACACCGCCTCCGGGACGGAGAGGAAGGCGACTTTCTCGCCGTCCAAACGGAGCTGAAGGGAGAATTCGCGGAGAAGGCGGGTCTTCCCCCACCCCTTCTCCCCCCGGAGGGCGAGACAGGGGCGGTCGTCCAGGCTCGACCAATCGCGCATCTCCTCGAGCAGGGAGTCCCGGCCGACCAGGGGGGGACGGGCGACCACGGTGACGCGCCCGCTTCCGGGCTTTTCATCGAAGAAGTCGGCCAGGAAATCCCGCGCCGTCTGAGGCCGGTCCGCGGGGCTCTTCGCGAGCAAACGCTCCAATGCTTCGTTCCATCGAGCGGGAAGGTTCCACTCCCGCGGCGCGCCGACCCGCGGCCGAGCCGACAGATGCCCCCAAGCCACCTCCTCCGCCGAACCGGTGAAGAGAGGGCTTCCGGTGAGGATCTCGTGGAGGGTCGCGCCGAGCGAGTAGAGATCGGAACGGTGATCCGGTTCGTTTCCGCGGATCGCCTCGGGGGCGAGGTATCCCAATGTTCCGGCGATCGTCCCGAGCCGGTCCCCGCGAAAAAAGAGGGGAGGGAGAAAATCGGTAAGAAGAAGATCGCGAATCTCCCCCTCCTCCGCCCGGAACAGGATGTTCGACGGTTTGAGGTCGCCGTGAACGTGGCCGTGTTCGTGGAGAAAGGCGACCGGCTCCGAGAGGGCGCGCACGACGAGAGGAAAACGGGTCTTCCGATCCACCGCCGTCCACGCCGCCGGATCGACGGTTTTCACGTAAGGATAGACGGCGAAGACGCCGCCGTCGGGCGTGCGTCCGACATTGATGATCGGGCAGATGCCGGGATGAACGAGGTCTCCCTGCAGGCGGATCACGTCATGGAAACGGACCCGGGCCATCTCCTCCGCGCGCGGGCCGACCACCTTCAATACGACCCTGTCGCCGCCGTCCGCGGGATGGGCGATCGCCACCACCCGTTCGCCGTCCGATTTGAGCACGCTCTCCACGCGATAACCGGCAGGCATGCGGGGCGGGGTTCGGCGCGACATGAATCCTCCGTGCGATCGTCCGGGGAAAGACGCGTTCCCAGTCTACATTCTTAGGATCTCAATCTCAAGTCTCATCTCCCCCACCGCCTTCCCGTGCGCGGGCGCCGGGGATCCTTTAGAATGGAAACGGAGGAGAGAACGTGAAGAAGGGCGTGCTGATCTTGAAGGTCGGGGAAGCGCTTCCCGGCATACGCGAAAGACGCGGCGATTTCGAGGACTGGATCGGACGGGGCTTGGGCGGAGGGCTTCCGGTACGGGTCGCCGACGGGCGGCGAGAGGCGCTTCCGGACCCGGCGGAGTACGCCGGCGTGGTCGTCACCGGTTCTCGGGAGAACGTGACCGACGGGACGGCGTGGATGATCCGCGCGGCGCAATGGCTCTCCGGCGCGGTCCGGCAAGAAGTGCCCCTTCTCGGGATCTGTTTCGGCCATCAGATCCTCGCCTACGCCCTCGGCGGCGAGGTGGGGCCGAACCCGGCGGGAAGGAACTTCGGCACCGTCTCCTTCCGGTCGGCCGCCGGAGCGGCGGGGGATCCTCTTTTCCGTGGGTTCCCCGATTCGTTTCCCGCGCAGGCGAGCCACGCCCAGCGCGTGCTCCGTCTTCCCCCCGGAGCGGTTCTGCTCGCCTCCGCCGACGCGGACCCGCACGCCGCGTTCCGGGCCGGGAGCCGCGTTTGGGGAGTCCAGTTCCACCCCGAATTCGACGCCGGAATCACCGCGGATTATGTCGACGCCTATCGCAAAGAACTCGCCGCCGGGGGGCTCGACCCGGACCGTCTGATCTCCGGCGTAAGAGAGACGCCGGAAGCGGCGGCGATCCTCCGCCGTTTCGCGGAAGTCGCGGCGGCGGGTTGATCGGCCGGACGGCTCGGGCGTTCTTACCGGCGCGCCTTCTCCCAGTGCGCTCCCTTGGTGAACCAGTCCTTCAGCAGCAGCGCCACGAGAGGACCGCCGAGGGCGAATGCGCCCAGAATCAGCCAGAGCATACTCGGCGAGTCGACGAAGGCGACCGTGCCGGCGCGCAGCCGCTCGCCCATGTCGAGGGGAACCCAGCGGGTGAGCATGTGGCCGGAAAGCAGGCTCACCACCGTTTTCGCGAAGAAGTAGGGGACCATGGACAATCCGAGGTAGGTCCCCTCCTGCCCCTCCGGCGCGATGGCCGCCGTGTACTCGTTCAGCCTCGGCGACCAGATCACCTCCCCCACGGTCAGGACCACCAGGGCGATGATGGAGTAGACGTAGGTCATGTGTCCGTAGGAGGGGACCGCCAACACGAAGAGAGAGAGGCCGGAGATCATGCCGCCGAAGGTGAGCATCTTGTACACGCTGAACCGATTCAGAATCGGGATGAGCAGAATGAGCCCGAAGATCACCAGAAACGGATTGATCGCCTGAAGCACGCCGATCTTCGCCTCCGGGCCGATCACCCGGAGCCAGTACTTGGGCCAAAGGAGATGCAGATAGAGGAAGCACGCCCTCACGCCGATGAGGAGCGAGATGAGAACGAGGAAGCGCCAGAAGATCGACTCTTTCAGCACCGAGCCGGCGATCTGCCAAGGGGTTTTGCGCTCCTTCGGCTTCGCCGCCTCCTCGGGCGTCGGCTCCTCCCCCTCGTCGTAGATCTGCTCCTCGCGCCGGATGAATCCCATGATCAGGAAGAAGGAGATCACGTGGGCGATCACGGCGAAGGTGAAGATGTGGCCGTTCGGCAGCCCCAAGGTAAGACGGATGAAGTCGATCAGCAGGCCCGCGGCGAAGGCGCCGATATTCATGAAGAGATACCAGAGGTTGAAGCCGGCGCCGCGCGACTTTTTGGTGGTGAACCGTTTGTTCGCCGCCTGGTAGACGGTCTGGATCATCGCCACGAAGGGGGCCATCAAGAAGAAGGCGATGGTGACGATGACGCCCCGGTACTCGGGGAAGAGCATCGGCGAGAGGGCGAGCACCATGATCGCGCCGCGTGTAAGGAACTGGCCGATCATGGCGGTGTAGAACGCCCGCCGGATCCCGAGCCAATCGGTGACCATGCCGGAGAAGAAGAGACAGATGGTGGTCGTGCTCGCGTAGAGGGTGACCACGTACCCCGCCTTCTCGTCACTGAACCCGAAATCGTCGGAGAGGAGAATGACGGCGATGGTCAGGATGGAAAAGAAGGTGGTGCTGTCGAGAAAATTGATGATCTGGATGCCCCAGTACTCGGACCGGGTGTGACGAAGGACCTTGAAATCCCGGAAGTATCGGACGAGGTTGCCCCAGAGGCCGCCGTCCGACACGCTCCCCGCGCTGTTGCTCATGTTCTCACGCCCTCGTTTCTCTTTTGGAAGTGGGCTTTCTCGCGCGGCCGTTCGGTCCGGCCACCCCGTTGCTTCAATCCGCCGATTGTACCCCGCGTTCTTCCGGGGCGCAAGCCGGTCAACTGTTTGCTTGAATTATCGTTACAATCAACCGCGGCGCCGCGGTTTCCCGCCGGGGACCCGAAGGAGTCGCCGGAAAAATCTTGATCGTCCGCACCGGCCGGGGCGTCATGTATTCGGATCGACTCGTAACGGTTCCCCTTTCTTCATCGAAATCAGGAGGTTCCCTTGTTCGATCGAGCGCGCCTTACCGTAGCCGCCTCTCTCCTCTTCGTCCTCGCCGCCTCGGACCCCGCCGGCGCCGGGGAGATCGATTACCCCGAGGGCCGTCGGGAACCCGGGCGCTCCCCCGGACTGTTCGCCGCCGGGCTCGTTTCCACGGGCCTCGACGAGGCGGGCGCCGTCCGCTTCTCGCCCGACGGGAACGAAGCGCTCTGGCACGTCGAGGAGGGCGACCATCACGTCATCCTCCGGATTCACCGTGAAGGAGGACGATGGATCGGTCCCGAGACGGCTCCCTTCTCCGGCCGTTGGCCGGACGAACTGCCGGTCTGGTCCCCCGGGGGTCGGCGCGTATTCTTCCGCTCTCGAAGGCCGGACGGCGGGGAAGACGACCCGCTGCCTTACTACAGGTGCTACGTGGTGGAGAGGCGGAATGGCGGCTTCGGTCCTCCCGAGCGATTTCCCGATTTCGACCCGGCCATCCCCTACTCCTTCGACGCCGAGGGGAACGGTTACGCCTGGATCCCCTCCGCCGACGGCGAGGGAGGGAGTGATCTCTTTCTCCTTCCGCGCCACGGCACCGGTTGGGGGGAGCCGGTTTCCCTCGGCGCGGCGGTGAACAGCGAGGCAGAGGAGACGCGGCCGTCGATCTCGCCCGACGGGAATACGCTCCTCTTCACCGTCTTCGGCGGCCCCCGGCGGAGCGGCGGCTTCGTCTCCTTCCGCGAAAACGGCGGACCGTGGACCGATCCGCGTCCCCTACAGGAGCTGTACGCCGCCGACGGTAACGATCTTTTCCCCACCTTCTCTCCGGATGGCGAATGGATCTTTTTCACCGGCAGGCGGTTCCAGGAATTCGATCCCGACGGACCGCCGCGGAACATCGCCTCCATCCGGGACAGGATGAAGGCGCCCCAAAACATGGGAAACGACATCTACCGGATGAGCGCCGCCGTTCTCGATCCCGCCCGGCCGGGGTCGACAATGATCCTCGACGGGGACTATCTCGGCGAGGAACCGCCCGGCCCGGAGCCGCGTCTCTTCGGCCGTGGGACCATCTCCACCGGGCTCCACGAACACAGCGCCGCCGTCTTCTCCCCAGACGGGAACGAGGTGTTCTGGACCGCGGCCGGCGCCGTGGAGCACACGCTCCTTCACATGCGAAGAGCAAACGGACGATGGACCGGTCCGGAGGTCGCCCCCTTCTCGGGCCGCCACAGGGACGACAACCCCTGTTTCACGCGCGGGGGGAGCCGGCTCCGGTTCAGCTCCCGCCGTCCAGACCCGGGCGCGGCGGCGCCCCACGACTCGTGGCGCTGCTGGTACGTGGACCGGAGCGGCGACGACTGGGGAGAGCCGGTTCTCGACACGGCGCTTACCCGGACCGGCGCCCTCATGCCCGTCTTCGCCGAAAACGGAAACGCCTATTTCGCCGTGGCGGCGCGAGACGGAGGGGGACCGCGGAACCTGGACATCTTCGTCGCCGAACCGCTCCCCGACGGCGGTTGGTCGGAGCCGCGCGATCTCGGGCCGGCCGTGAATTCGCCCTATTTCGACGCATGGCATTTCATCGATCCGGAAGAACGATACATCATCCTCAGCTCCTTCGGCCGGCCGGAAGGGGACGGTCTCTTCGTAAGCTTCCGCGACGCACTCGGCGGTTGGGAGCCGGCGCGCCGGCTCGGCCACCGCATCAACGGCGGCGGACAGACGCGGATGCCCTTCCTCTCCCCCTGCGGGCGCTACCTCTTCTACAACCACGCCGGCGACGACCGGCCGGACCATTCCCGCGAACCGCTCTCCTTCGCGGATCTGATCGCCCGCGCCGCCGAACCGCGCAACGGGCAGGGAGACGTCTTCTGGGTGGACGCTTCCGTTCTCGACTCGGCGCGCGCCGTCGAGACGCCGGACATCCGCTCCGCCCTCGTCGACAGGGGGAGCCGCGAAGGGGGAGGCGCGGCGATCGCCCTCTACCGGGAGCTGCGGCGGCGATGGCCGGACTACTACGATTTCGGGCCCGACCTGTTGAACGCGGCGGGCTACCGCCTGATGCAGGAGAGGTTGGACGCGGCGCTCGCACTCTTCCGGCTGAACGCGGAATTGTACCCGGACGTGGCGAACACGCACGACAGCCTGGGTGAGGCGCTCGTCGAAACGGGGCGGCGCGAAGAGGCGATCGACGAGTACCGCGAGGCGCTCCGCATCGATCCCACCTTTTCATCGTCGATCCGGGCGCTGCGCCGGCTGGAGAACCGATAGCGCCGAGAAAGGCGGGCGTTTTCGATTCGAACGGGCGCCGGGGGACGCGCAAAAAATGCCGCCCCGGCGGGCGGCTTTTTCGCTTGATCGGTTCCGCGGCGCGGGCGTCACCTCCGGGCGATGCGGAGTTCCGCCTCCTCCTTCCCCGCATGCATGAAGTCGGCGAGAGGGGAATCGGGGCAGCGCTCGAGCAGATAATCGTAGACGCGGATCGCGTCCTGGGGCGATCCCTTGCCGTGGACGTACGCCTCGGCGGTTTGGAGCATCCCCTTCACCGCACCCGCGTCGGAGGGGCGCCGGTCCAGAATCGCGCGGTAGGCGCGGCCGGCGGTTTCCAGATCGAGCATGGTCCGGAGGGTGTTCCCGATCCGCAGCAGATCATCATCGTTCAGCTGCAATCGCCCCGCCCGCTCCCCGAATTCGCGGTACGCTTCGGCGGCCGGTCTATGGCTCCCCCGCGCCAGACTCCAGGGGATCGCCCGGTCGGCGAGACGCACCGCCTCATCCTCGCGTCCCGCGCCGATCAGGAACCGGCAGAGACCGCAAAGAACGAGCGGATTCGGTTCGTATTCCGCGTCCAGCCGGCGCAGTTCCTCGATGGCGCCGTCCGGGTCGTCGGCGAAACGCGCCTCCGCTTTACTCACCCTGCCCACCGCATCGGTGACGACGGGGCGGCCGTTCGGGGCGACAACGGCGGGCATGGAGGCGCGCAGTCTGCGCGAATCCCGCTCGGCGCTTCGGGTGACGGCCCGGTGAACCGGCGTCCGTCCCCCCTTCGCCTGGGCGGGACGGTCCGCCTTCGCCATCACGTCCAGAATCGGTGAAGGGTCGAGATCCGCCGTCTCCTCCTCGCCGGGACCACCCGAGGCGGCGAAGAATCCGCACAACCTCCCGAGAAGAGTCACGGCGAAGCCGAGAAGATAGACACCCACGGCGCCTCCGACGAGAATGCCGCCCTGACCGCTGCGCGCGCCGACAAGAACCAACAGAGGCAGGGAGAGGACGACCGCCATCGTCAGCCCGCCGAGGTAGAGGGCGTAAACCAGGAATATGTCGCCCACCCGGCCGCCGAATGTGTTTCGCCAGTATTCGGCGCTGAAAAGATCGACGATGTTCGAAGCGCCCACCGACGCGATCAAAAACACGGGGGGCGAAAGGGCGACGAGCATGACGTAGAGGGCGCCCAGCAAGGCTTTTTCTCCACCCCCCATCCCCATCATCATCATTCCGGCCGACTCCATCGTGTTTCCGGGACGGAAGCCGAGCAGATAGAGGGGGATCAACCAACAGGAACTGAGAAGAACGAAGCGGATGGCGACCGTCAGTACGTCGAAATCGGAGCCGCCGGTTTTCGAGAAGACCGTGCCGCGCCACTGCCCCGCGTATCCGTTCAACGCGATCCGCGCCAGGGCGAGCGTGGCGGCCACCTGCACCAGAGCGGCCGGCGACACCTTCGACCCGGCCCGTTCGGATACAATGGCGAGCAGGCCGATCGGCAACGCCACCGCGAGGCCGGTCACAAAAGTACCCGGCGTCATCGTCTCGCGGAGCACCCGACCGGCGATGCCGCCGTATCGCGATGTTCCCGTAGCGAACATTCCGTCCCTCCCTTGCTGGAACCGAAAATCGTCTCTATATCATTTTTCGGCACAAAGACTTCTCTTATGAAGGGTCCACGCCTCCCGAAACGCCGCCCCTCCGGCCACGCGGAGGGAAGATTTTCCTCTTTCTCGCTCTTTCCGGCCGATTCGAGACGAACGGCACGGAACCGCGCGGATTTTTCGCCCCACTCCCCCGCCCCCGCCGCTCCGCTCCCCGGTTTCCCCGGGAAAGACAGATCGTTTCCCGACGGGCAAGAAATTCTCGGGAATGCCGATAACTCGTTCGAGGACGGTCCTTGCGCCCCGCTCCGCCACAAGCCCGAGCGGGACAAGGACCCGGGAAGGGACGGGTACGTTCTCGCGGGGAATGGCCTTCGGGGCCATCGCCCTCCCATACGATCTACAAGAAGCCACGGGACCGCCGGGGACCGGGAGAGATTACATGCCGGACGACGACCGGACATCCATCTGGAACGGCCTGCATCTCCGTATCTTCCTGCCGGTATTCGCCTCGCTCGCGCTCTTCACGGTCGCGGCCTTCCTCTTCATCCTGCCGCAGTTCGAGGAAAGCCTCCGATCGAAGAAAATGGAGATGGTGCGCGAACAGACCGCGATCGCCTGGAGCGTGATCGACTACTACGTCCGCCTGGAACAGGAAGGGACGCTGACGCGGGAAGCGGCGCAGAAAGCGGCGATGGATCATGTCCGGCATCTCCGCTACGGCCCGGAGAAGAAGGACTATTTCTGGATCAACGACATGCATCCCACCATGCTCATGCATCCCTACCGCACCGACATGGACGGGACTGACATGAGTGATTACGCCGACCCGAACGGAAAACTCCTCGTCGTCGAAATGGTCCGCATCGTGCGCGAACGGGGAGAGGGTTTCGTCGATTACATGTGGCAGTGGAAGGACGATCCCGACCGAGTGGCGCCGAAAATATCCTACGTGAAGGGTTGCGAAGCCTGGGGATGGATCGTCGGCACCGGTCTTTACGTCGAGGACGAACGGCGGGAAATCACGGCGATGACCCGTCGGCTCGCCTGGGTGCTCCTGGCCATCCTCGGCGTGGTCGTGATCCTCCTGCTCACGGTGATCCGCAACGCCATCGCCACGGAAACGCGCCGCCGGGAGGCGGAGAAATCGGTGCGCCGGACCCTCGAGACGATGCGGGCCACCTTGGAGGGGCTCCCGTTCGCGGTCGTCCTCGTGGACCGGCGAGGGACTATCCGCAGCGTCAACGAAGCCGCCCTGGCCCTCCTGGAGAGGACCGAGGGGGAACTGATCGGCCGAAGCTGCCGGGACACCTTTTGTTCCAGTCCGATGAAGGAGTGCCCCGTCCTGCGTGGAGAGGAATCGATCCACAACCGCGAGGGGGTCGTGCTGGACGCGTCGGGAGGTTCCATTCCGGTTCTCAAGTCCGTTCTTCCGCTTCTGCTCGACGATGAGGAGCTCCTCCTGGAGACCTTCGTGGACATCACGGAGAGGAAGAGTAGCGAGGAAGAACTGAAGCGGCACATGAAGGAGATTTCCGAGGCGAAGCACCGCCTGGAGATTCTCGTGGGTCAGACGGTGGAGCGGGAAACGCGGATGGTGCAGCTCAAGGCGGAAGTGAACGGATTGCTCGACGAACTCGACCGGCCGGCCAAGTACAAAGCGCCGGAGAGGGTCGCCGAATTGATCGGCGGGGTCTTGCCGGCCATGAATAAAGGAGACTGAGGGGGGCGGTCATGTCCTTGAATCTTTTCTGGTTGCAGTGCGGCGCCTGCGGCGGCGACACCATGTCCCTTCTTTGCGCCGATTCCCCGGGATTTGTTCAGGTATTGGACAAACTGGATCTGCGCGTTCTCTGGCACCCTTCCATGACGGCGTGCGATGCGAAGGAGCGTGAGAGAACGGTCGGCGCGATCACGGCGGGGGACCTTCCCCTTCATATTCTATGCGTGGAGGGCTCGGTCATCCGCGGACCCACCGGTACGGGGATGTACGCCACCCATAGCGGCCGCCCGAAGAAGGACCTTCTCGCCGCGCTCGCCGCGCGGGCGGAACACGTGATCGCCGTCGGGACGTGCGCCAGCTTCGGCGGCATTCCGGCGAGCTGCGAGGTGGAGGCTTGCGGCGTTCAGTTCACCCGCGATCAAAAGGGGGGATTCCTGGGCGACTCCTGGACCTCCGGGAGCGGCATGCCGGTGATCAACCTCCCCGGCTGTCCATGCCATCCGTCCGTGGTGGTCGGGACCCTCACGGCGCTGGTGGGCGGTGTCCCCTTGCACCTGGACCGCCTCGGCACCCCTACGGAGTGGTACGGCATGCTGGTCCACCAGGGCTGCACGCGAAACGAGTATCACGAGTACCGCGTGGAGGAGAAGGAGTTCGGCGAAAGGGGCTGCCTCTTCTTCCACATGGGATGCCACGGGCCGCTCGCCCACGGGCCATGCAACAAACTGCTCTGGAATCGCCGCAGCTCCAAGACCCGCGCCGGCGTTCCCTGCTTCGGTTGCACCAAGCCGGGATTTCCGCAGGCCACGCCCTTCTTCGAGACGCCGAACATCGAAAACCTGCCGATCGAGCTGCCCGAGGGCGTCGACCGAGCCCACTACATGGCTTACAAGGGAATGGCGGCGGCGGCCGCGCCGGAGCGGCTCCTGGGCCGGGAAAACGAGGTATAAAGGATCATGCCCGCGACGGAGACAAAAGCGAAGACGAAAACGATCCTCACCCCTCTGAACCGGGTCGAGGGAGACCTGGAGATCCGCGTGGAGTTGGAGGACGACCGGGTGGTCGACGCCTGGAGCGCGGGTGTGATGTACCGCGGTTTCGAGAACCTGCTCCGCGGCCGGGGCGCCCTGGACGGCTTGGTGCTGACGCCGCGAGTGTGCGGCATCTGCGGCACCGCCCACCTGCAGGCGGCGGCGAGGGCGCTGGAAGCGATCATGGGCGTCCGGCCGCCCGCCAACGCGATCCGCGTGCGGAACACGGCCCTCGCGGTGGAACACCTGCAGAGCGACATGCGGCACGCCTTCCTTATGTTCGTCGCCGACTTCGTCAATCCCGCCTATCGGGACCGGCCTCTCTACGAGGAAGCGGCGCGCCGGTACGCTCCCTTCCGCGGAGAAACGGTGATCGAGACGATCCGGGAGACGCGGAGCGTGGTGGAGGTGGTGGCGATTCTCGGCGGCCAGTGGCCCCACTCCTCCTACATGGTCCCGGGCGGCATCACGACGCTGCCGAACATGAGCGACATCTGCCAGTGCCGCTACCTCCTCGACCGCTACCGCGCCTGGTACGAGAAGCGCATCCTCGGCTGTTCGATCGATCGTTGGCGCGAGGTACGTTCCGCCGGTGATCTCGACGCCTGGCTCGACGAGAGCCCGGCCCACCGGGACGGCGAGGTCGGTTTCTTCGTCCGTTTCGCCCGCGACATCGGGCTCGATCGAATCGGCCGCGGGCACGACGCCTATATCGGTTTCGACGGCCTGCCGATCCCCGAGGGGTCCGCGGTGCGGGGGCGCCGCGAGAACGTGCCGTTCCTCCTCCCGGGCGGCTTCGCCACGGGAACGGAAGTGACGCCGCTCGACCAAGCCCGCATCTCCGAACACGTCGCCCACTCCTGGTTCGAAGACTACGAGGGGGGGCGACACCCGTTCGAGGGCGAGACGAAACCTTACGCAACGGGCGCGGAGGGGCGGAAGTACTCCTGGGTCAAGGCGCCCCGCTACGGGAACCGGCCCGCCGAGACCGGCCCGTTGGCCGAGGCCGTTCTCGCCGGCGTTCCGCTCGTGCGGGACCTGCTCCGGCCGTCCGGCCCGAACGCCTTCGTCCGCCAGCTCGCCCGGATGACCCGGCCCGCCGAGCTGCTCCCCGCCGTCGGGCGGTGGATCGACGAAATCGATCCGGGAGAGCGTTACTACACGGCATCTCCGCACCCCGAGGAGGGGGAGGGATTGGGAGCGGTCGAGGCTTCCCGTGGGGCGCTCGGCCATTGGTTGCGCATCGAGAGGGGGCGGATCGCCCGATACCAGATGATCACCCCCACCGCCTGGAACGGCTCGCCGCGCGACTCGGCGGACCTTCGCGGCCCCTGGGAAGAGGCGCTCGTCGGCACGCCGGTGCGGGACACGGAGAACCCGGTCGAACTCGGCCATGTGATTCGCTCCTTCGACGCCTGCCAGGTCTGTTCGGTGCACGCCTTCCGCGGCGGGCGATCCTTCCCGCGGAGAAAGGTCTAACGGGATGGTGAACCGAGTGGTCTGCGTCGGGAACCGATACCATCCGGAAGATTCCGCCGGGCCTCGCGTGTACGACCTCATCGCGCGGAACGGGCTTCCCGCCGGGGTGGAGGCGGTGGACGGCGGACTGGCCGGTCTGGACCTCTTCCCGAGGGTCGAGGGCGCGGACCGCGTCGTATTCGTCGACGCGGCGATCGGATTCGACCCGGGGGAAGGGCTGGTGGTGACCACCGGGGCGGAGGCGGCGCGAACCGGCGCGGAGACCTTCGGCCACTCCGCGGGGATCGGCTACCTGATCCGCTGCCTCCCCTACCTTCTCGACCACCCGGCGCCCGAGATACTCGTGGTCGGCGTGCCCGTGCCGTTCCGCGACGACGCGATACGGGAAGCGGCGCGGATCGCCCCGCTGCTCGCCGCCCACGGAATCGACGCCATGCGCGCATCGAACGAGGAAGCATGACGGATCGAGAGCACAACGTGCCAGCGGACGACTCGCTCGATCGCCTATTGCGGGATCGGGAGATGCTGCGCGACGAACTCCGTGTCGCGCGGCGCGCTTCGGACATCACCGCCGAGCTGGTGGCGGAGCAGTTCGCCAAGGCGGACGAGATTCTCCACCGGTTGGAGGGGAAGGCGTCGGAAGAGAAGGAACTCCGCCGGCAGCTGACCGACAAGCTCGCCGAAGCGGAGGAGCGCGAACGGGAGCTGCAGCGGGAACGCCGGACCCTCCAGGAGATGCAGATCGCCTCGGTGAACATGATGGAGGACATCGCCGCCGCCCGGGAGGCGGCGGAGGCCGCGACCCGCGCCAAAAGCGAGTTCCTCGCCAACATGAGCCACGAGATCCGCACGCCCATGAACGGCGTGATCGGCATGGCCGGTCTTCTTCTGGAGACCGAGCTGACGACGGAGCAGCGGGAGTACGCCGAAACGGTCCGCAACAGCGCCGAAGCCCTCCTCACGATCATCAACGACATCCTGGACTTTTCGAAGGTCGAGGCGGGGCGGCTCGTTTTGGAGACGCTCGACTTCAACCTGATCGAAACGGTGGAGGAGGCGACCGACCTTCTGGCGATGCGCGCCGAGGAGAAGGGTCTCGAGCTCGTGGCGCGGATCGATCCCGAAACGCCGAAGCACCTTCGCGGCGATCCGGGTAGGCTGCGTCAGATCCTGATCAACCTCATCGGCAACGCGATTAAGTTCACCGATCGGGGCGAAGTCGTTCTCCGAGTCCGACCGGAAGAGGGCGATCGGAGACGGGCGACGCTCCTCTTTCAAATTCGCGACACGGGGATCGGGATACCCGAGGAGAAGATCGGGAAGCTCTTCCGCTCCTTCAGCCAAACCGACGCCTCGACCACGCGGCGGTACGGCGGTACCGGTCTCGGTCTCGCCATATCCAAGCGCCTCGCCGAACTGATGGGCGGGAAGGTCGGCGTGGAGAGCGCGCCCGGCAAGGGTTCCACCTTCTGGTTCACCATTCACCTGGAGAGGGGGCGGGAGGGCGCCGCTTCCCCGGCGCGGGCGCCGGTGTCCGGACGGCGGATCCTTCTCATCGAAGACAACGAGGAGTGCCGCGCCGACGTCGCCGCGCAGATACGCGCCGCGGGTCACCGCGTCGACGAGGCGGCCGGCGGCGAGGAGGGGGCGGCGCTCTTCGCAGAAGCGTCGCGTCATGGCGATCCTTACGAACTCGTTCTCCTCGACGCGACCCTCCCCGACCTCTCGGAAGCGCAGGCGGTGGCGGCACTGCGCCGTGCGGACCCGGATCGCGTCGCGCCGATCCTGCTCCTCTCGACAATCGGGAGACGGCGGCGCGGTGAGTCGATCGAAACGATCGGCGCCGACGGATGCCTGACCAAGCCGCTCAAGCGATCGACTCTCCACGAGGCGTTGGACGCCGCATTCCGGTCCCGAGAAGATGGCGGGTCGGGGGAAGACACGGGAGGCGGCGCGCCCGAGAGGATCCGCCCCGCCCCCGGCACGCGCGTTCTGGTCGCCGAGGACAATCCGGTCAATCAGAAGGTGGCGCTTCTTCTCTTGAAAAAAATGGGATGCCGGGCCGATGCGGTCGCGAACGGCGCGGAAGCGGTGCGCGCGTTGGAGACGATTCCCTACGACTTGGTTCTGATGGATTGCCAGATGCCGGAGATGGACGGCTTCGAGGCGACTCGGGTGATCCGCGAGGCGGGGCGGACGGGAGGCGGGCGGCCGATCCCGATCGTCGCCATGACCGCCAACGCCATGCAGGGAGACCGGGACCTGTGTCTCGATGCGGGGATGGACGACTACGTCGCCAAGCCGGTCACGCCGAAGGCGCTCGAGGAAGTGCTGTGCAAATGGCTCCCCGAGACGACGCCGGTCCGCGCCTGACCCGGGGAGCCCTTTCCGAAACCCTTCCCGTCTCCGAACCGATTAGATGCCGGGCAGATGGAAGCAGACCACCTTCGGCTCGGTCATTTCCTGCAGAGAAAACTTCAGACCCTCACGACCCAAGCCGGAGTATTTGACGCCGCCGAAGGGCATCGAGTCGAGCCGGTAGTCGGTCGAGTCATTGATCATCACGCCGCCGCAGTCCAGTTCGTAAGCCGCCTTGAAGGCGGTCTCCACGTCCCGGGTGAAGATCGCCGCCAGCAGCCCGTACGGCAGGGAGTTCGCCTCGGCGATCGCCTTGTCCAGATCGTTCACGCGGTAGAGATTCACCGCCGGCCCGAAAACCTCGTCTTTGTGAATGCGCACGTTCTTGGGAGGTTCCTCGATCACCGTCGGCTCGAAAAGAGCGCCGTCGCGCCCGCCGCCGCAGAGGATCCCGGCGCCCGCCTCGGCCGCCTCGCGCACCCACTCCTCGACGCGCTCCGCCTCGCGGCGCGTGATCATCGGGCCCATGTCGGTCTCTTCCTTCATCTTGTCGCCGATGACGTACTTCTTGGCCAGCGCGACGAAGCGCTCCTTGAACTCGTCGTATATCGCGTCGTGCACCAGGAGCCGCTGTACCCCGATGCAGTTCTGGCCCGCCGCCCAGAAGGCGCCGGAGACGGAGGATTCCACCGCCGGTTCCAGGTCGGCGTCCTTCCATACGATCACCGGCGAATCGCTCCCCAGCTCCATGCCGATCTTCTTGATCCCCGCGACGGCGGCGACCGATTTCCCCGCCTCCACGCCCCCGGTGAAGCTGACCATCCGCACCCGGTCGTCCCGCACGAGGGGCTCTCCGATTCGAGACCCGACGCCCGTGATCAGCTGGATCGCCTCCGGCGGCAATCCCGCCTCGACGAGCGCCTCCACCAGCTTGATCGCCGAAAGGGGGGTCACCGTCGCGGGCTTCAGAATCACCGCGTTCCCCGCCGCCACGGCGGGACCGAGCTTATGGGCGACCAGGTTGAGCGGATCGTTAAATGGGGTGATCGCGAGCACCACGCCGATGGGAAAGCGATAGTAATAACCGCGCCTCTTCTCGCCGCCCGGGAAGGAGTCCCAGGGGATCGTCTCGCCCAGGATCCTCTTCGCCTCCTCGGCGGAGCAGGTGAGCGTGTTGACGCAGCGCCCCGCTTCCTTGCGCGCCTCGCGGATCGTCTTGGAGCCTTCCCGGGCGATGACGGTCGCGAATTCCTCGACCCGCTCCTCGATGATCCTCGCCGCGCGGAAGAGGATCTGCGCCCGGTCGTACACGCTCATCCGTTTGGTGATCTCGAAACCGCGCACCGCGCCGGCGAGCGCCTTCTCCACGTCACTCGGGGACGCGCTGGGCACGGTGTCGATCACCGATTCATCGAAAGGATCGGTGACCTCGATCTTCTCGTCCCGATCGACCCACCGGCCTTCGAGAAGCATCTTCATCGCGCACCTCCCGCATGGATGATGTCGATCAGCGCGCTGTAGCCGGTCTCGACCCGTCCCGCGCCCGGGCCGACGATGGTCACGTCGCCGAGGGCGTCGGTGGTGATGGTGAGGGCGTTGACGGCGCCCATGACTCCGGCGAGCGGGTGGGAGAGATCGATCTCTTGCGGGCCGACGCCGCCGACCACTTTCCCCTTCTCGATCGCCACGCGGCCGATCAGCTTGTAGCGTTTTCCGCGGGCCTTGGCGTCCGCCACCCTCTCGGCGCTGATCCCGGTAATCCCTTCGCAGGGAAAATCGGCGGGCTTCTTGTGCGCGTCGAAAACGGCGTTCGCCAGGATCGTCACCTTGCCCAGGGCGTCCCAGCCGAGCACGTCCGCGTCGGGCACCGCCTCGGCGTAGCCCAACTCCTGCGCCTTTTTCAGCGCGCCTTCATAGTCCATTCCCTCTTCCATTTTGGAGAGGATGTAGTTGGTCGTCCCGTTCAGGATCCCCTTGATCTCGGTGATCGCGCAGCCGGCCAACGTCTCCCGGATCAGGTTCAAGACCGGCGTGCCGCTCATCACCGTTCCCTCGTAAAGGAAACGGATCCCTTTCTTCGCGGCCAGGGCGTTCAGGGCGGGGAGGTTCAGGGCCACCGGTCCCTTGTTGGTGGTGACCACGTGCATCCCGCGCTCGAGCGCGGCCCGGACGTGGCTCGTGGCCGGCTCGCCGGTTTTAATGTCCGTGTAGGTCATCTCCACCACGCAGTCCGCTTCGGCCGAGCCGATCAGGGTGAGGGCGTCGCCGTCGAAGCCGCCCGGCAACCCGGCGAGGCTCCCCTTCTCCTCCGCCTCGCGGACCGCCGCCGCAAGGTCGATTCCCTTCGGATCGTAGAGGCTCCCGGTCTTCATGTCCGAGATCCCGACCACCACGGGTTCGATCCCGTATCGCTCCTTCAGTGTCTCCCGCTTTCCGATCAACAGCTCGGCGAGCCCGCGGCCGACCGTGCCGAAACCGATCAAGAGCAGACGCATCGTATCCTCCTTCGTCGCTTGCGTTCGCTCGTTCCGGGCGGACCGTCGGCACCGCCCGGCGAAGCGCCGCTCCTATTTCACGCGATACCGGTCCGGCGACTCGAACAGATCGATGACGGCGCATCGGGTCCGGAAGGACGCCGCGTGCTCCGTGCCGGCCGGGATGAAATACCAATCGCCTTTCTTATAGACCCCGGGCTTACCGCCGATGGCGAGTTCCATCTCCCCCTCGAGCACGAGACCCCATTGCGCGCAATGGGAGTGCGGGGGGACCTGGGCGGTCGGTTCGATGTCGAAGAAAACGACCTGATTGCTCGATCCCTGCAGGAGCCAGCCCCGCACGCCTTCGAAGGGGACGGCGATCTCCGGTAGGCCGCGCACCATCTCCGGGTAGGGGGTTCCGTCCCACTCTTGCATCCACTTTTTCACGGCTCTCTCCTAGGACCGCACGCTGATATCGGCGTAACGGACCGGGTGGCCTCGGCGCAGGATCTCCTTCGCGTCCAGATCGCAGCGCACGCATTTGTGGTAGATCACGTCTCCGATCAGCTCCGCTTTCTCGTCCCGCTCCTCGTCGGGGAGAAAGTAGGCCGCCATCGTGTCGTAGGGGCGCGAGGCGCCGTCGCTCTCGTACTTGATGGTCATGTCGTAACCGGCGTCGAGCACCTTGTGCGCGTTCTCGGTCCAGTCGAAATTCTCCATGCCCAGGTCCGGGTTGATGCGCAGGTGTGCGGTCAGGGAAATGTTGGGCATCCCGGCCGCCCCTTTCAGATCATCGGCGCACTGCATGAAGGTCTCGGGGCTCGCCCCGTTTCCGATGTTGATCTCGTAGATCGGCGTGGTGCCGTCGTCTCGCAGGTAAGACTTGACGATGTTCATCAGCATCCGGAACTGGATCGCGTTCTGCGTCGAGAGAAGCATGGAGATCTTGAAGCTGATTTCAGGAATCCGGCGCGCGTAGTAACAGGCGGCGACGATGGTGGACCAACTCGGGTTGAGGAAGAAGTCGGCGCCCGTTTCGAGGGCGGCCCGAGTGATCCCGTCGAGATAGACGAGGTGGTTGTTATCCGCCACCTCCACGCCGCCCAGGTTGCCGAAGGCGGTCCCCATGTTTTTCAGGATGATCTGGCTCATCCCCCCGCCGAGATCACGGCGGTGAAACTTCTCGCCGGTCACCTTCTCGATGCGGGCGAAACGCTCCTCCGGGAGCGGAATGCCGATCAGGTTGGTGGAGCAGAACTTGCTCGCGCCGAGGATGTTTTCCGCCATGGCGAGGGTGGCGAGGAGGTCGCCGCTGTAGACGTAGCGCTCGGTAAGAGCGACGACGGAGATCATTTCGGTCGGGAAGAGGACGTCGCCGTTTTCGGCGATCCGCCGCATGCAATCGAATGTGACCCGAGCCCCCTGGAAGCCGGAGACCTGGGTGGTGCAGACACCCTGTTTCTCCGGCCGGATCCCCTCCTTCTTCAGGAAGTCCTCGAGCTTCGGGAAGTCGCTCGCGTAGGATTCCGCCTTTTCGAGCATCTCACCGAAGCCCTTGTCGGCGGCGATCCGCTTGCGGGTGTTGTAGAGCCGCGTTTCGGCGATCTTCTTTCCGATCGCCTCCGCGCCGCCGTAGGAGTCGATAAGCGCGTCGATGGCGCGCATGTCCCGATCGCTCAATAGATGGAAATGCATCGGCCCGTCCTCCGTCGAAAGGGTCATTTACGCGAGATCCCTGTTTTCCGGATGTGCTTCGGTGAAGTAAAACTCGCCCGATGTCGTAACCCGGTTCAAGCATAAGGGAAGGAAAGGCGGCCGTTCCAGGGGAATCGCCGGGAGATGGGGGACAATAACGCGCAATGAGCGCCTAGGGAACCCTGGTACCGGATGGAACCTTGGTACCGGATACCTTTTCTCTTGCAAGAGGGTACCGGATACCTTCTTCGCCGGGAAACGGCACATCATGATGTCCGGCCCCCCCCTCACACCATCGCTTGGTTGAGAGGTATCCGGTACCCGGGCAAATCGAGGTCGGGTATGCGGTACCGGTGGTGTGTAACGGGAATTACCGATCGCCGGCATCCACCAGGGCGATCCCGCACCCGGGGCAGAAGCGTGGGCGATAGCTGGAACCCAGCGACGCCCCACACTTCGGACAGCGCCAAGCCGCGAAGAACAGGACCAGCTTCGCCAATAGCAGGACGGCGGCGAGCGGACCCCAGAAAGAGAAGGACAGCCCCGGGACGGCCATCGGCATGACTCTCGACAGAAGCGCCAGAAAGGTCGCGAGCACGGCGATGGCGAGACCGACGATCTGGATCCGGCGCTTTCGGTTCAGCCGCGCGATGATCTCCGCCGCTTCTTCCCTCGAAATCTCTACCTTAGGCCCGGTCATCACTTACCCCCTTGCGACGTCGACGAAGACCTCCACCGCGCGGTGGGCGGCCGATCCGCCGGCCGGCGGACGCTATCCCTTGTCGAACACTGGATGGGTCGGTATTCCGCGGCGCGGGAAGACGGGTCGGACAGGCACGCAATATTCTCCGAATCCGACGGTGGGAGTCGCTTGGATCATAGACAGAGAAGATCTTGATGTCAAATGGATCGCCGGTATCGAGGCGAAGAGGAATCGGGCAACAAGGCCCCGTCTCTCTCTCGAAACGGGGAGAGAGCGCTCCGCGAGCTTCGAAACGAGAATCGCGCCCGCCGCCTCATTCGACTTCGCGTCAACCTCCGGAGCCGGTGATCCGGGCGAGAAGATTCCGCGCCCGCTCGTGTTCCGGATCGAGTCGCAGCGCGGTCTCGAGGCGCTCGCGCGCCGCGGCTTCGTCGCCCCGGACCAGTTCGACCTGGCCCATCCAGTAGTGCGTCTCCGCCGAATGGGGCCATGCTTCGTTGTTGATGACGAGAAGCTTCCACATGTCCTCGGCGCGTTCCGGACCCCACTCCACCGCATAGCGCAGGAGGCGATTCTCCCCGAAGATGACGACCTCGGGATCGAGACGGCGCGCCTCATGGAATCGAGCCACCGCCGCGTCCACACCTTGCTCCGCGATGATCTCGTCGAACTGCGCGGCCGGCGGCGGCGCCGGAAGCGCCGGCCGAACGTTCCATCCCGTCGCGGCGCCGCGGGGCACTTCGTCTTTCAACCGATCCGCCGCCGCGCCGTCTTTTTCGAGGTAGGCGCCGAAGAAGGCGAGGACCGAGCGCTGGATCGCCGCGTGCTCCTTCATCAAGACCGCCGCCAGAGAATCCGCGGCCGCCCATCGTCGCTTGAGGATCGCGTCGGTCGCGAAGTCCGCGTGCCGGAAACCGGGCACGCGGCGGCCCCACGTATCCGCGTAGAGGCTCCGGGCGGCGAAGGAGAGATCGCGATCATCATCGAGCAACGTGAAATGCAGAAAAGCCGCCCGCAGATCGCGCGGCGCCCACCACGGCGTGGCCTCCGGGATACTCCGGTATCGGGGAAAGGCGTAACCTCCGTCGAGGGTGACGACGGCGTCGATCCCCGCGTGCTGGAGGGCCAGGAGCAGCACGCTGGTCCCGCCCCAGCTGAAACCCATGAGGCCGACGTGATTCGCATCGACGAATCGCTCCCCGGATACCGATCGCAGCACGTGCCGCACATCGCCGAGTTGCGCGAGCGCCCCTCGGAGGTCGCGCCCCACTTCCGGTTCTTCGGCGCCAATACAGGCGGACGAAGCGACGACGAAGCCGTGACCGGCCAAATACTCGAAGAAGAGGGCGTTCTCGTAGGAATCCGCATTGATGCTGGGGGCGTAGACGATGAGCGGGAAGGGACCTCGTTCGGGCGCCGCGTCCCGGCGGGCGCGGGTCGGCGCCGCGAGGAGCGCGTCGAGGCGCGCTTCCTCCACTCCGCGTTCGAGCATGCGCGCTTTGTACGCGGCGAGAACCTTCGCATCCTCGGCATGCGACCGCTCACCCAGAGGATCGGCGGCCAGGACGAAATCGCCGTATCGCATCGCGGGAGACGTTCCCGCCACGGCCGGATACCACAGATGGATCCGCACGGGCCGCGAGCGGAGATCCGGATGTACGGCGCCGCCAACCTCGGCGCGGGCGCCGAAGCTCCGGCCGGCGTCGTAGGTGAGCGCCGTCCGGTAGCCTACCGGCCAGGGACCATGCTCCACGGGGAAGGCGGGCGCTTCGAGCGTTGAATCCGTGCCGGCGTTCGCGAAGCCGATCAAGGCTCCGATGCAAAACACGCCGGCCGGGAAAAAGACGCGGACAAACCGTAGAACACACTTCATGGTTCGTGATCCCTCCAGTCCTTATCGGGAGAACGGCCTAACCTTCAGACGAATCCGGTTTCCGGAGGTATTAACAAGAATGAGGACGGGGGCGCCGGGCTCCCTTTCGCGGCCCGGCGCGAAGGACAACCGTCCGGCGGCGCCCCGGGCGAACATGGGCGGCGGAGCATGCGGAAGGAGGACGCGGAAAACCATCCGAACCGCGCCTCGGAAGGAGGGGCGGGGGTGGAGAGGGAAAGGCGGTTCGATTGCGATCCCGATCCCGATGGCGACCCCGATTTCGGGAACGATCGGGGGGACATCTGCGGATTGCAAAGGTTTGGGATACCTTACGACGCCCCGATATCAAGCCAATCCATTGCAGCCATTAACAATAAAAAAAACGAGCGGAATCGCAGCCCGAAAACCGTAAGAGAACGGTAGCCCGCTCGGGAGGCATCGAATGGCGGGGGCGGGGTATATTGGGGGCGCAGTCGGATGAGAGGAGCGTACGGGACGCCCGACGCTCCGGGACCGGAACGGCGGAGGGGCGCCGGAGGTCCGGGAGGCCGAACGGCCGAAACGGCGATCCGATCATTCCGGCGGGCGACTTTCGTGAAGGCGGACGAGAGCCTCTTTCCTTTTGGTGGGCAAAGGGTGAGGCCGGATTTCCGCCTTCACGTATTTTTTCCCCCCTTTTCGCCTTGCCATTCCTCTCCCGATCCTCTCTATTGGTTTCCGGACAACCGACAGGAGGTGGACATGAACCGATTCGCGAGAATCGCGGCCATCGCCACAGTCCTCCTTGTTCTGGCGCCGGCCGGCCGGCCGGGCGCCGGGAGCGCGTTCGCCAATGGGTTCCCGATCTGTCCCGGGGGTCTCTACACCTACCGGGTCTATTGGGACGGGAAGGCGATCGACGGGATTCTGTCGATCAGCGGTCTTCGGCGAACGACGGAGGTGGTGACCGCCCGCAAGGGGGGCGATCCGAGCGCCGTCCGGCGGGCGCCGGGCGTGACCGCCTACGAGCCGATCGTCCTCGAGCGCTGCCGCGGCGCGGATGCGGAGTTCGAGCGGTGGGCGAACAAGGTGTGGAACTTCGGGGCGGGCCTCGGCGCCGAAGTCTCTCTGGGGGACTTCCGAAAGGACATACGCATCGAACTGCTCGACGACGACGGCCGCGCCGTGATCGCGTACCGGGTGTACCGCTGCTGGCCCTCCGACTATGCCGCGGTAACGGCGATGGAGGGAAACGGCTTGGAGCCCGCGAAAGAGCGGCTCGTGCTTCAGCACGAAGGATGGGAGAGAGACGCCGACATCGTGGCGCCGGAACCGGTCCGGCAACGGTGACCGCCCCAAGGGAGGAGTGCGCGACATGTTCCGAAAGATCCTGATTTGCGGAATCCTGGCCGGTATCGTCCTCACGCTCGCCCCGGCGGACCGGAGCGACGCGACCGAGTTCGCGGTGAACGCCTACCGGCAGGATCCATACAAACAGTTCAAGTTTCGCGTGAAATGGGACGGCAAGTACGTGCCCGGCGTCCTTTTCGTGAGTGGTCTTACCCGCACCACCGAGGTGACCACCAACCGGAAGGGGGGCGATCCGAGCACCTTCCACCGCTCACCGGGGCAAACCGTCTATGAGCCGATCGTCCTGGAGCGCGGGCGAACCCACGACACCGCCTTCGAGACATGGGCGAACAAGGTGTGGAATTACGGATCCGGGCTGGGGAGCGAGGCCTCTCTCGGCGATTTTCGCAAGGACGTCGTGATCGAGCTGTACAACGAAGCGGGGCAGATGGCGATGGCTTTCAAGATCTATCGCTGCTGGCCTTCCGACTACAGCGCCCTCACCGGTCTCGACGCGAACAGCCCCGAGATCGCCATCGAGAGGATCGTGCTCCAGCACGAGGGGTGGGAACGGGACTACGCGATCGCCGAACCGACGGAGCCGACCTTCACCGAACCGTAGGGGAGCCGTCTTTTTCGGGGACACAATGCGAATGGAACGCTCTTTCGTGTTGTGTCCCCGATTCCTTTCGCGCCCCTTCCCCCCTCCTCATCCGCGCCCGTCCGTGGTATAATTAGGACAATCAAGACCCACCCCGGCCCCCGTCGCGGCTCCCGTTCCCACAGTACAGCGCGCCGGCCGGATCGTCCGTCTTCCGCTCCCCGGAAACGCCATGCCATCGACGGAGGAGAACATGCATCGCCGAATCGCCGCCGGCCTCCCTCTTCTTCCGCTTATCGCCCTTTTGCTTCTGGCGCCGGTCCTCGCCGGCGCGACGACCGTTCCGCCGCCCGAGCCCCGATTCGAGGTGCTCCGCGCCGGCCCGGAGGGGATGACCCTTCTGATCGAAATCCCTCCTCTCCGAATCGAGACGCTCAGGGACGGCGATCGCGAGACGAGTGTCGCCTCTTTCGCGGGCGCCTCTTTCGAGGGAGGACCGGGAGCCCCGGCCGTTCCGGCGCTCCGGCGCCTGATCGCCCTCCCCGTTGGCGCGTCGGCGACGGTCCGCGCCGAGCGCATGGACGAGGAGACGATCGAGAACGTCACACTCGCCGCGATCCCCGAGGAGGAGGGAGATCGGATCGTCGAGTTGCGAAAGAGCGGATGGGGCTCGCCCGGCGCGAACGCCGTTTTGGGCGGCGCCGCCTCCATCCACGGCTTTCCGGTCGCCCCCCTTCTTCTCCGCCCCGTCCTCTACGACGGGGAGGCGCGCACGCTCCGGATCGCCCGGCGGATGCGCGTGGAGATCGACTTCGCCCCCTCCGCAGCGGCGAAAACAACGTCTCCGGCGCCCCCCGTCCCCCCCTCCATCGATCGCCTCCTCCGGAGCGTGGTCCTCGGATACGGCACCGCCGCCGCCGAGCGCGAGGTCCGGGCCGGCGCCCATCTGGTGATCGCCCCCGACGACCCGGCGGTGCTGGATTCCCTGCAACCCTGGCTCGACTGGCGGGCGCGTAAGGGGGCCGGAGTGATCCTTTCCGTCGTCGGCGCCGGCGCGACCGCCGCGGCGGTGAAAGAGACGATCCAATCGGTCTACGACGATCCCTCCTCGACGCTCGAATACGTCACACTCGTCGGCGACGCCGGATACAGCGACTACGTGATCCCCACCTGGTACGAAAACCTGAGCGGGTATCACGGCGAAGGGGACCATCCCTACACGCAACTCGACGGCGACGACGTCCTGCCGGACGTGCACATCGGCCGCCTCTCCTTCGTGTCGATGAACGACCTCTCCATCATCGTGAACAAGATCCTCGACTACGAAACCGCGCCGTGGATCGACGATCCGGAGTGGTTCTCCCACGGGCTGGTCGTGGGCGACCCCACGTACTCCGGTTGGAGCGTGGTCGACGTGGGTCGCTGGCTCACCCGACACCTGGTGGAGATCGGCTACACGGAGATCGACACGGTCTGGTCGGGGAATTTCGTGAGTCAAATACGCAACTCGATCAACGGGGGCGCATCGGTCTTCGGCTACCGCGGCTTCGGCGGCATGAGCGGCTGGAGCAACGGCGTCACCTACACGCTCTCCAACGGCTGGAAGATGCCCTTCGTGGTCGCCCTCACCTGCCAGACCGGGTCCTTCGCCGACGGAACCTCCATCTCGGAAGGTTTCCTCCGCTTCGGAACGGCGAGCCCCTTCACGCCCCGCGGGGGGATCGGCGCGATCGGCACCGCCACGCCGGGGACGCACACGCGCTACAACAACTGCATGTTCACAGGGATCTGGCGCGGCTTCACCCGCGACGGCCAGCACACCATGGGCGCCTCTCTCTCCCGCGGTAAGCTGGAGCTGTTCCTGAACTACGATCCCGCGGAGCCGAACATTCCCGTCATCTGGTCGCACTGGAACAACCTGATGGGGGACCCCTCCGTGGACGTTTGGACCGCGCGCCCCGAATCGCTTTCCGTTGATGCGCCCGCCCGCGCCGGCGTCGGCGCGAACGCGGTGGCCGTAGTCGTCACCCGCGGCGGCGGCGGTCCCGTCGAGGGGGCGCAGGTGTGCGTTTGGAAGGGCGAGGAAACCCACGCCGTCGCGTGGACCGACGCGGAAGGTCGCGCGGAGCTTCCCGTCGCGTTCGCGACCACGGGCGAGGCGCTTCTCACCGTGAGCGGGCACAATCTCCTTCCGTCGCTCGGTTCGATCGCCGTGATCGACACCCTTCACATAGCAAGTGTTGAAGCGGTCGTGGGCGACGCAGGCGGAGACGCCGACAGCCGGCTCGATCCGGGCGAGACCCCCTCGCTCCTCGTTCGCCTCCACAATTACGGCGCCGCGTCCGCCGGCGGCGTGACCGCCATCCTCTCCACGGAGGATCCTTTCCTCTCCATCGACGACGCCGAGCGCGCCTACGGCGACATCCCCGGCGGCGGCGACGCCTGGGGCGCGGGGGGTTTCGACCTCTCCGTCGATCCGGGCTGTCCGAGCGGCCGCACGTTCCGTTTCGCCCTCGACGTGACTTCCGACGGCGGAGGCCCCTGGCGCTCGCTCTTCGAGCTGACGGTCGACGGGGCCGAGTTCATCGCCCAGTCGCACGCCTTCGACGACGGCGCCGACGGACGCCTCGACCCCGGGGAAACGGCGGAAATGATCGTCACCCTCCACAACCCGGGCGAGGAGGGGGCGACCGGCGTGAGCGCCTCTCTCCGCTCGCTCGCCGCGGGGATCTCCGTGATCGACGGCGATGCGCTATTCGGCGACATCCCTTCGGAAGGCGGCGGCGACAACGACGAGGACCGATTTTCGATCCACGCCGACCCGTCGCTCCACAACGGCGCGTCGGCGATGCTCGCCCTCGACCTCCTCTTCTCGGGCGGGCTCAGAGACACGGTCTTCTTCCCCGTGACCGTGGGAGAGAGGAACACGTCGGATCCGGTCGGACCGGACGGCTACGGCTATCTCGCCTATGACGACACGGACACCGGATACCCCGACGCGCCGATCGCCGGCTGGATCGAGATCGACCCCAGCTACGGCGGCGACGGCGAGCAGCTCTACATCAACGATTTCGACGACTATCAGGACGCCGTCAAGCTGGTCGACCTCCCCTTCACCTTCCGCTATTACGGCGAGGAGTACGACCAGGTCTCGGTCTGCTCGAACGGTTGGCTCAGCATGGGCTACACGCCGCAGTGGACCTACCGCAACTGGACCATCCCTTCCGCCATGGGGCCGGACGCGATGCTCGCCGTCTTCTGGGACGACCTGTACCGCTTCGTCGACTCCGGCATCTTCGTGAAACACGACGAGGCGAACCACCGGTGGATCGTGGAGTGGAGCCGGATGCGGAAAGACTACGGCGCCAGCCTGGAGACTTTCGAGGCGGTCCTTTACGACCCGGCCTGGCACGCCACCGAAACGGGCGACGGGCCGATCGAGTTCCGCTACCAGACGATCACCAACTACGATCCCATCGACAACCACGCCACCGTGGGGATCGAGAACCGGGATCAGACCGACGGCGTGCTGATCACCTACGCGAGGTGGTACCGGGAGGGGGCGGCGACGGTGACCGGAGGCCGGGCGATCCGCTTCGTGCCCAAGGACGCCGGAGCAATCTCCACAGGAGTGACCGGCGGGGCGCCCTCCTCGGCCGGCTTCGGCATCGCCGCCTGCCGGCCCAACCCCTTCAACCCGCGAACGGCCATCTCTTGGAGCATGGAAGCCGCGGGCCCGGCGGCCCTCGACGTCTATGACGTGAGCGGGCGCCTGGTGCGCACCCTCTTCCGGGGGGAAGCCGCCGAGGGAACATACGAGAGCGTCTGGGATGGACGGACCGGGACCGGCGCCGAGGCCGGCTCGGGGATCTACTTCCTCCGTCTCCGGGCGGGAGATCGAATCGACCGCGCCAGGATCACGCTCGTCCGTTAGACCGAGAGGCTCTTACCGGAAACACGTTACCGCACGGCCCCGGCACCGTCCGGGGCCGCTTTTCTTCCATCGAGCCCCTCTTTTCATGGAGGGGAAGAGAGCCCAACCCAAACCAACCACATCAATAACATGGCGTTATAGGATTTTTCCCCGGTCCCGATTTTTCTAATTGACCTTGTTATAATACTTGTCGTACTATTCCAATTATGATCATTGCGGGTTGGAGTGGACCAATCTGGAACAACTAAGGAGAGAGGCGCGTGAAGGTGCCCGGAAGAAACGAAATGGCCGCCCTAGGCTTGGTCGGCAGGGAACCGATGCACGGCTATCGGATCAATCAGATCGTCCAGCAGATGGGACTGGAGCATTGGGCGAACCTCTCCCCCTCGTCGATCTACAACACCCTCGGCCGCCTCGCCAAGAAGGGCGCCGTATCGGTCACCACCGAGCGGGAGGGAAAAGCCCCCGAGAGGACCGTGTATCACATCACCGACAGGGGACGCGACTTGCTCCAGGAGCACCTCCGCGCGAGCCTCGTCTATGTCGGCCCCGAGGACCGGCTCTTCTATGTCGCGGTCAGCTTCATGGAGAGCCTCCCCGAGGAAGAGATCGCCGCGCTCCTGGAGGAGAGAATCCGGCGGATAGAGACCCTGATCGAGGATGAGCAGAAGTGCACTTCGGATCCTGGTATGCCCCCCCACATCGTCTTGATGTGTGAAGCAGGCATGTTCCACTTTCGGGTGGAAATCGATGTGTGCCGCCGGCTGATCGATCTGATGCGCGGGAGACCCCGTTATTTCGAAGAGACGGGAGGACGTTCCGATGAATCGAGATAAGGGGAAAGGGCGGCGGGCCGTCCTCGTGATCCTCCTCGCCGCCGCCGCGGTCGCGGCCCTCCCCGCCGCGGCGCGCGCGGACGAAATCACCTTGGAGGAGGCGGTGAACGGGGCGCTCGCCCGGAACCACGCCCTCGCCGCCAAGGGGTACGCCCACCGAGCCGCGGTCTGGGCGCACCGCCAGGCGAAGGCGCAGCTCCTCCCCTCCCTTTCGGTCCGTTCCTCCTACACGAGGTTGGACGACGAAACGGTGAGAAGGGCGAACGCGATCGGCCGGGAGATCACCATGTTCTTCCCGGACAGCACGGGACAACTTCAGCCCTTTACGATCGAGATCCCGCAGACCGTCTTCCGCCACGGCTACGAAAGCTCGGTGGACGGCCAACTTCTCCTTTTCCAGCCGGCGGTCTGGAACGGCGTTTCCCTCGCCGGCGCGTCGAAGGACGCCGCCTATTGGGACCGGGAAGCGGCGCGCCTGGAAACCGTGCACGCCACGGTGACCGCCTATCTGGACCTTCTCCGGACCGACGCGCTTCTGGATCTCCGGGAACGCAATCTTCTGCAGGCACGCGAGAACCTCGCCCTCGCGGAGCGCCTCTTCCGGGTCGGCCGCTACGCCGAGGCGGATGTGCTTCGCTGGCGAGTCGAGGAGGCGCGCCAGAGCGGCCTCTTGGCGGAACAGCGAAGCGGCCGTCGCGTCGCGGCCCTCGCCCTCGAGGTCCGGCTCGGCGCGGATCCCATGGGAGCCGTCGACCCGGACACCACTCTGCCCGCGCTCCTCGCGGAGCGGATCGGGAGCTTCCGCGGCATGACCACGGAGGAATGGGAGCGTTTTCTCTCGCGCCCTCTCGCGGAGGTGATCGCGGGCGATCCGCGGCTCCGAATGCTGGAGCAGAGCCGCAGGCTCGCCGACATCCGGCACCGGCAGAGCGTGACCAACTTCCTCCCCAGCGTCACCGTGTCCGGCTCCTACGGCTGGCAGAACAACGAATCGCCTGAGCTGGACGGGGAGAAGGCCTGGTACGCAACGGCGGCGCTCAATCTGCCGATCTTCACCGGTTTCTCGAACCTCTCCGAGCACCGGATGACGAGAGCCCAAGCGCGGCAGGCCCGAGAGGAAACGGAGGAATCGAAGAGGGCTCTCCTCCTCTCCGCCGAGACGGCCCGAACATCGATTCGGAGCGCCGCGGAGAGACTCCGGGCGGCGGAGGCGGCTCTGGCGAGCGCCCGGAGGAACCGAGAAATCCAGCGGAACAGCTTCGCGCTGGGCCGCCTGACCAATCTGGAATGGATCGACGCCAACCTGGCCCTCCAGGAGGCGGAGGGGTCTTACACCACCGCCTACTACGACCTGGTTTCGGCCGTCGCGGACTACCACCACGCCGCGGGAGACCTCCTCGGTCTCCTGAACTCGTGAACCGCCCGTCCCTCCCATCGGGAGGTGGAGCGAAGAATACGATCCGTCCCGCGCCGGAGCCGGGTGCCCGGCGGCGGGCGAGCGAGGAGAACGGAATGAAGCGGTTTCTTCGAACCTCGGGGCGCGCGTTGCGCCTGCTGTTGCCGGTGGCGTTTCTCTTCGCCGGCTGTGAAAAGGGGAAGCAGGCGGAGGAGCCCGTCGCCGCGGTGCCGGTGGAGGTGCTTGCGGTCCGGTCCGACTCGCTGAGCGAAACGTCGGTCCTGACCGGCGTGCTCGAGGCGATCCGCGCCGTCGACGTGATCGGCGAGATGGGCGGCGAACTGATGACCCTCCGTAGGGACGTGGGGGACCGCGTCGCGCGCGACGAGATTCTCGCATCGGTGGACAAGGAGGTGGCCCGGGAGAACCTCCGCCACGCGGAAGCGGCGCTCCTCGCGACGGAAGCCCGCCACGAGATCGCCGCGAACGATTTCGAGCGGGACTCGACGCTCCTCGCCGGCGGCGACATCTCGCGGGCGGCCTTCGAGTCGAGCCGCATGGCGCGCACGACCGCGAGGGCGGACCGGATGGCGGCGCGGGCGACGCGGGAACTGGCGGCGCGGGATCTGCGCAAGACGGACGTGCACGCTCCCATCGCCGGCGAGATCTCCCGGCGCTACGCCGACACGGGCGCCTACGTCTCTCCGGGAACCCCTCTCTTCCGGATCGTCGACATCGATTCCCTCCGGCTTCGGCTCGGCGTCTCCCAGACCGACGTGGCCCGGCTCCGTCCCGACGCCGCGGTCCGCGTCACCGCCGAGGCGATGGGGATGCGCTCCTTCTCGGGACGAATCCGCTCCATCGCCCCCGAGGCGGACGAGGCGACGCGCACCTTCTCCGTGGAAGTGATTCTTCCCAACCCGCCGGACCGCCCGCTCCGCGACGGGGTGGTGGTTCGCGCCGAGCTGACCCTCGACCGCCGGGAGAGCGTGATCGCCGTCCCGCGGGAGACGGTCTTCCGCCGCTCCGGCGGCGCGTATCTTTTCGTCGAAAAAGACGGGGTCGCGCACGGGCGGGAAGTGCGCGCCGGTCCGATGATCGACGGGATGATCGTGATCGACGAGGGCCTCGCGCCGGGTGAACGGGTCATCGTCGTGGGGATGCAAAACCTCCGCGACGGCATGCCGGTCAGGATCGAGGCGGAACACGACGGGCGGATCATCCGCGAGGAGAGCGGGTCATGAAAGGCCTCCCCCGTTTCTCCGTCGGCCAACCGGTGCTGGTCAACCTGCTGATGATCGGCATCGTGGTGGGCGGGCTCTTCGCGCTTTTCGGCATGCCCCAAGAGCTGAACCCGAACATCAGCTTCAACTGGGTCTTCGTCACCATCCCCTACCCCGGCGCGTCGCCGCAGGAGGTGGAGGACCTGGTGCTGATCCCGGTCGAGAAAGAGTTGGACAAGATCGACAAGGTCTCGGAGATCCAGTCCTCCGCCGGCGAGGGGTGGGGCTTCTGCCTGGTCAAGTTCGACGACATGTCCGACGCGGAGTTCACCACCAAGATGCAGGAGGTGCGCCTGCAGGTGGACAACGCCGAGATCCCCGACGAAACGGAAGACGCGGTGATCGAGGACTTCGGTTCCGACGACTTCGTTCCCGTCGTCTCCGTGGGGGTCACCTCCGACGGAGACCCGGAGGTGGCGGCGCGCATCGCCGACGAACTCACCGACGAAATCGAACGCCTGAGCAGCGTGGCGAAGATCCAGGTTTCCGGCTTGGAAGAGCGCGAGATCTGGGTCGAAGTGGACCCGGTCCGCCTGAACGCGCGGAACCTGACGCTCGGGCGGGTCGTCACCACCCTGGCGCGCCGGAACATCAACTTCCCCGGCGGCAACGTCACCATCGGGCGGTCCGAGTTTCAGGTGCGGACGCTCAGCCGGTTCCTCACGCCGGAAGAGATCGAGAACGTGGTGCTCCGGACCGGGCCGGACGGGAGCGTGGTGCGTCTCTCCGACGTGGCCCGCGTGCGGGAGACACGCGCGGAGGCCACCGTCCTTTCACGGCTGAACGGCAAACCGGCGATCACCCTTTCCATCTCCAAGGAAGCGGGCGGCTCCACTTTCGGCGTCGTGGAGGACGTGAAAAGCCTGGTGGAGCGCCACCGCGCCCGCAGTCCCGAGGGGGTCGACTTCACCATCACCATCGACAGCACGGAATATATCGGCCGGATCCTGGGCGTGCTCCGCAACAACGCGCTCATCGGTATCGTGTTCATCTTCGCCATCCTCTTCCTCTTCCTGGGCGCGTCGAACGCGGGGCTGGCCGCGCTCGGCATCCCCCTCTCCTTCATGATCACCTTCATCCTGATGCACATGACCGGCAACACGATCAACGGATCGAGCGTCTTCGCGCTGATCGTGGTGCTCGGAATCATCGTCGACGACGCCATCATCGTTCTCGAGAACGTCCACTCCCACCGGCAGAAGGACAAGTCGCTCCGGGAGGCGGTGATCGACGGCACTTCGGAGGTCGTCGCGCCGGTCACCACGGGAATCCTGACCACGGTGGCCGCCTTTCTTCCCCTCATGCTCCTTCCGGGGATCATGGGAAAGTTCATGCGCGTCGTTCCCCTCGTGGTGAGCCTCGCCCTTCTCGCATCCCTCTTCGAGGCGCTGGTGATTCTCCCCTCCCACATCCACGACTGGACGGGCGGGTCGACGCGCCATCGCAAGAAGGAGTTCGGTTTCTATCTGTGGATGCGCGAGCACTACAGCCGCGCGCTGGAGCGCTTGCTCCGCCGGCGGTACCTCGTGGTCGTCGCCATGGTCGCGCTTCTCGTCCTGTCGGCGGCGCTCGTTCCTCTCGTGGGCGTGGAGATGTTCGGCAGCGAAAACCTCGGCCATTTCACGGTGTTGATGAAGATGCCCGAGGGGACGTCGCTGGACGAGACGGACCGGATCGTTCGCAAAGTGGAGGCGGCCGCCCTTCGCCTGCCGGCGCACGAAATCCGCTACGTGGAGGCGAGCAGCGGCCTCTACCAGGGGAACGATGAGTGGGTGGTCCGGAAGAACGTGGGACAGGTGGTGGTCAGCCTGGTCCGGGACGAAGACGAGCGGCGCGACATCGACGTGATCATTGACGTGCTCAGGGATTCCGTCGCCGGGATCAGCGGCATCACCTCGCTGGAGTTTCAGAAGCCCTCCAGCGGCCCGCCGGCGTCGAAGCCGATCAGCATTCGCGTGAGCGGTAAATATCTGCGGGAGCTACAGGCCGCCGTGGAGGACATGAAGGCGGTGCTCGCCGGCATCGAGGGGGTGCACGACATCCAGGACGACTTCCCCCGCGGGAAACAGGAGATCCGCATCCGGATCGACGAGGAGCGGGCCGCCCTCTACGGCTTCTCGCCGCAGGAGATCGCGCTGGAGCTGAACACGGCGATCGCCGGGCTGACCGCCACCACCTTCCGCGAGGGAGACGAGGACATCGACGTGGTGGTGAAGCTGGGCGAGGAGTGGAACAACTCCCTCGAGGAGATCCGTTCCCTCCGGATGAGCACCATGAACGGCGCCACCGTGCCCATCGCCGATCTTGCCGAGATCTCGCTCCACGAAGCGACCACCGAGATCAAGAGGCGCAACCTGGCGCGCACGGTGATCGTCGGCGCCGACATCGACAAGAGCCTCACCACCGTGGACCGCGTGGTGGGTGAGGCGGCGTCTCATTTCGAGGAGATCTCCCGCCGCTACGAGGACGTGGACCTCGAGGTGGGCGGCGAGTTCGAGGAGTTCAGCGAGGCCTTCAGCAACATCCTGCAGCTCTTCGCCGTCGGCGTGGTGCTGATCTATCTGATCCTGGGAACCCAGTTCCGCTCCTACGTCCAGCCTTTGGTGATCCTCTGCACCGTCCCCTTCGCCTTCATCGGCGCCATGGTGGGGCTGATCGTTTCGGGGGACAAGTTCGGAATCGTCACGCTCTTCGGCGTGGTGGCGCTCGCCGGCATCGTGGTGAACGACGCCATCGTTCTTATTTCGTTTATCAATAATTACCGGCGCGCGGGAGGCGACAGGATCCAATCGATCCTCGAGGGAGGGATGCAGCGCCTCCGGCCGATCATCCTCACGTCGGTCACGACCATCGGCGGGCTGCTCCCCACCGTGATCGGCATTGGAGGATCCTCGGCGGTGTGGAGGCCCCTGGCGAACACGATCGTCTGGGGGCTTCTCTTCTCGACGGTGCTCACCCTCTTCGTCATCCCCTGCATCCTCGCCATCTTGGACGACATCAAGCTGAGGATGGGGATGGGGCTTGTCCGGGAGGACTGACGAAAAGCGCGGGCGGGACCGGCGGGCGGCTTTTCACCGCGGGGATGGGCATTGGGCGGAAAAATGGGAATCCCTTCACGACGTTTCGGGCTCCTTCTCGGCGCGATCCTCTTGATCGGCGCGGCGGTTCGCGTCCCCGGCGTCTTCTGGCCCCGCGGCGCCGGGCCGGAGGGGAAGCCCGCGAGCTATCATCCGGACGAGCAACGCTTCATCCGCGCCGCCGCGACGCTGCAATCCACTCCCGCCTGGGGCTACGTCCCCGGAATGAAGTGCCATCTCTTCGTGGTAAAAAAAACGGTTCAGGCGTTGACGGGGCGCACACCGGATCTGATCCTTTCCATACGGATCGTGAGCATCCTCTACGGCCTGCTCACCATCCTCCTCCTGGCGTTTCTCGTCCGGGAGGCCGCCGGCCGCGATCCACCGGCGCTCTTCGCCGCCGCGCTCCTCTCCCTCGCCCCGCTCCACGGAACGTACTCCCACATCGGGACGGCCGATGTCGCCTCTCTGTTCTGGTTCCTTCTCGCTCTATTCCTGGCGCGGCGGTACGCGGCGGACCGTTCCGCCGACACATGGACGCTCCTGGCCGCCGCGACGGGCGCCTGTCTTTCCATCAAGTTCGCCGTCCCGGTCCTCCTTCCCATCGTTTCGCTCCTTCTCACCGACCCCAAACGGGGGCGGCGCGCGCTTCAGGGGGCGTTAGCCGGAGCGGGCGCCTTCGCCCTTCTCACCCTCTTCATCTACCGCCCGCATGATTTCCTTCGCTTCCTGAACATGCTCGCCGTCGACAACGTGAACGTCCAGGAAGCGAAGTCGGCGTGGACACACCTGGCGCGCTATGGGAACACGATCTTTCCCGCCCTGGGCGTTCCCGGAGCGCTTCTCGCCCTCGGCGGGACTGCGCTCCTCCTGTTCGAAACGCCGGGACGGGCCCGCGCGCGGCTGCGGGGAACGGACTTCCCGGGAGCGGCGCGGGCGATTCTCGTCGATCCGAACGTACTCTGGCTCGCCCCCTTCTTGCTCCACCTCCTCCTCGCGCTCCGGATCGGCGTTCATGCCCCGCGGCATATCCTTCCCCTGCTCGTTCCTCTCTGCGCGGCGGGAGGCGTCGCCGCGGATCGTCTGACGAGACGGGAAGGCGCGCGGCGGCGGATCGCCTCGGTGTTCCTCGCGATCGCCGGCGTTTATCTCGCCGGAAACGCCGTCGCCTGGGAAGTCTGGTATCTCGAGGATATTCGCGCCGACGCGGCGCGCTGGCTGGAGGAGAACCGCCGGCCCGGCGAGACCGCCACCGCCTTCGTCGGCTTCTCACGGTTACGGGGCGCGGTTTCGGTCGCGGGAGGCGAGGAGACCACTTCCCGTCCCTCCTCGGATTGGTTCGTCACCTGCGACCTGGAATACGATCGCTACTTCCGCTACGACGACGCGTCCCGGATCTTTCACGCCTGGGGCGGACAGTCGCGTCTCGACTTCTACAGGGAGCTTTTCGACGGGCGAACGGAGTATCGCGAGGCGAAAGAGTTCCACGCGCGGAATTGGTCGCCGGAGCAGGCGCTCGTGTCGCGCGGCATCTTCGAGCACCTCGGTAAAACCGTGCCGCGCCGGTGCGTGATCTATAGGCGGGAGGACCCCGCAGGCGGTTGAGAAGTCAAGATCTCTCCGTTCACTCCCAACACCCGACCGGCTCGAGGCCGATCCATCCACACCCCGGGCGGTTCGCGCAGGGGGAGTTCTCGTGGAGGTGGACGTCCCCGCCGGCGTGGTCGCAGAAGAGGGGATCCTCCGAGAAATTGCCGTCCGTCGCCGCCTGCGCGGCGATAACGCCCACCCAGTCGCCGCCCGCGTTTCCGTACACGTCACAGCAGGAGAGAGAGGGCGCGGTCGTCGCTTCGGCGGTGACGGGATCACCGGCGCCGTTGAAGGCGAGGATCGTGTTGGCGATCGACGGGGCAGCGCTTCCGGAAAGATGGATCGCGGTTCCGGAGGGCGCGGTGTTATCGGTGAAGGTGCTTCGCGTGACCGCGAGCGAGTCTTCGGCGGAGATCCCGCCGCCGCGATCGTCCGCGTCATTGAAATAGAAGACGCAGGAATCGACCCGGGCGATTCCCGAGGCATGGTGGATCCCGGCGCCGGTTTCGGCTTCATTCCCGGTGAAATAGGTTTCCACCAGATGCACGTTCGCGTCTTCGACGCACATCCCGGCCCCACGCTCCGCGGCGGCGTTCCATTGGAAGAGGCCGTGGTCGATTCGGGCCGGAGTGAGTCGAATCGTCATCCCCGCGCCGTTCGCGCCCGCCTCGTTGGCGACGAACACGTTGCCGTACATCGCGAGGGTATCGCAATCATCTACGTAGAGTCCGCCGCCGGTTCCGGCGCGGTTCCCCTGAAAGGTGCAGTCCGTCAACCGCTGCCGTCCTCCGGTCATGTAAAGCCCGCCCCCTTCCAGGACGAGCGGGTTCTCCGTCTGGTTGTCGGTGAAGGCGCAGCGCTCAAGGAGAGCCGCGGCTCGGTCGATGAGCACGCCGCCTCCTCGGTGCGCCTCGTTCCGTTCGAACCGGCAGTTCACGAAATGTAGGCTCTCTCCATCGGCATAAACCGCGCCCCCCATGAAGGCCCGGTTATCGGAAAGGGTGCAGTTAAGAAACACGGGGAAGGCGTCCCGGGAGAAGACGGCGCCGCCCCAGCCGGGGGTGTCGTTGCACCGGAGCACGCACTCCTCGAACCGCGGCGCCGCGCCGTTCCGTAGGCCGAGGGCGCCGCCGTTGCCCGAGGCGCAGCTCTCGATCACGCAGTGCCGGAAGAAAGGAGAGGCTCCGTCGCAGACGATCGCGCCGCCCTCCTCGCCCGGCATGTTCCCGTTGCGCACGGTGATCGCCTCCACGACCGAGGTGGTCTCCTCGCCCGAGTGAAAGAGGAACGCCCGGCGCGGTTCGGTGGACGATCCTTGGCAATCGATCACGCACGCCGATGCGCTCCCGTCCTGCGAACGAAGGAGAAGCGCCTTTCCCCCGAAATCGATGTCCCGATTGCCGCCGCCGGTGAATATTCCCGCGGCGAGGAGGATCGTATCCCCCTCGGCGGAGGAGTCGATCGCCGCCTGAATGGTCGGGAAGCCGCCGAGACCGTCCGGGCGGACCTCGTGCACACGCGGCTCCCCCTCGTCGAAGACCGCCGAGTTGGAAACGCCGGACCAGTTCCCCGTCTCGTCGGCGGCGCGCAGGGCGAAGTGGATCGTCGCGGCGCCGTACAGGCCGACCACGGCGAGCGTCTCCGGCGAGAAAGCGGGCTTCGGCGACGGCTCGCCGGCGATCTGCGTGCGCGTCGACCACGCCTCCTCGAGAATACGGACCGTCGAGCGGCGGAGATCGTAGGTCGACGCCGTCCCCTCCCAGCCGTCGTCGCCCGGCGCGGTCCAGGCGAGCACGGCGCTGCTCTCGGTGACACTCACCACGGAGAGATCGGTCACGTCGGCGGGGGGCGTGGTGTCTTGGGAGTGAACGCCGCCGCCGTCATCGCCGCAACCGGCGAAACAGAGAACGAGGAAAAGAACGGCCCAAGCACCGATGAGAAAGAAAGAGGGGACATATCGCATGGATAAACTCCCCGCAGACCGGACGTCCGCGTTGCCTGTCGCGCCTTCCACCGAGTCGTCCCCTCCACTTTACACCGGCCGCGCGTCCCTCGCCAGCGATCCCCCCCACAGGAAGAGAAAAGGCCCGAGGAAAACTCCCCGGGCCCATGAATCCATCGTGTCGCGCGATTCCCTAACGGAGAAGGGTCATCTTTCGCACGGCGGTGAAATCACCGGAACGCATCCGCACGAAGTAAACCCCCGAGGAGACGGGCCGTCCGGAGCCGTCCTCTCCGTTCCAGACAACGGAGAAGGACCCGGCGGGGCGTCGCCCCGACGCGAGCGTGGAGACGCGACGGCCGCTCACGTCGTAGACCGCGAGATCGACGGCGCCCGGAGCGGGGAGATCGAAGCGGATCTCTGTGGCGGGATTGAACGGATTGGGCGCGTTGGCGTGAAGCCGGAAGACGGCGGGTGCGCCCTCGCGATCCGCCACATCGGTGATGACGTCGCAGCCGTGACCGAGCCCGCCGATCCGCTCGCCGCATGGGCTCGCCGTCTCGAGGCACGGGGAGAGACCGTCCAGTAAATAGACGCCGGAGGTGGTCGGCGCCGACTGGCAGGAGGCGGCTCCACAGAACCAGGGGTCGGCGTCGAAGGTATTCATGTCGTAAGAGGCGGAGCCACCCCCCTCCACGCCAGCCATGGCGAGATCGACGCAGACGAAATCCGCCGACGCGCCCGTGTCGAGGGACGCCTCGGCGCCGAAGGGGGCGCAGTCGTCCCACAGGATGGTCCTCTCGAAGAGGGCGTCCGAGGCCGGGTTCAGTGAAACCGCGCCGCCGGCGTTCCCCGCCGCGTTTCCGGAGAAGGTGACTCGAAGGAACGTCGCGCTCCCGTTTTCGATCCGGATCGCGCCGCCGAGATCATCCGCGCGGTTGCCGGTGATCACGCAATTGTCGAACTCCGCCGATGTGTTCGCGCCGATAAAGGCCGCGCCGCCGCCGCCGTCCGATTCGTTCCCCCGGATCGAGGCGCTGATGAAGGAGGGAGCGCCACCCATCACGTAGATCGCGCCGCCCCTGCCGGCGCCGCCGCCGACCGCTTCGTTCCCGTCGAGACGGCAGTTCCAGATCGTCGGGCTCGCCCCTTCGACGAGCACCGCTCCGCCGAGGCTGTCGCTCCCGCCGGTGACGGTGAAGCCGTAGACGAGCGCGTCCGGCGATTCGCCGCCGTGGAAATGGAAACCTCGGCCGCTCCCCTCGCAATCGATCACGGTGTGAATCGCGCCGTTTTCGGATACGAGGGTGATGTCCTTGCCGCCGAAGTCGAGGTCTTTGTTCCCCGCGCCGGTGTAGTCACCGTCGGCGACGAGGACCGTGTCGCCCGGAAGCGCCGCATCGATCGCCGCCTGGATGGTGCCGTAGGGAACGGGCACGCCGAGCACCGCGCCGGAGGCCGTCCGCAGAGGCTCGGAGGAGACGAGCGAGTAGGCCTGCGCCGAGTCGAGCGTCCCCTTGTGGCTCACCGTTACCTCGTAGGTTCCGGCGACCGGCGCGTTCACGTAGACCTGCTCCGCGTTGTCCCGGTCGTTGTCGCCGGTCGTCGCCGCGGACGAGGGGGAGGACGGATCGAGCGTCCAGGGGTAGTGGGTCGATCCGCCGAGGCGGCGCACCCGAAGATCCAAATCGTTCACGAGCATGGGATCGGTCGGATCGAGGGCGTCGGCGACCGGCTCGGCCGCCGGATCGGTCCATACGAGAGTGAGCCGGAGGGGCGTCGTCCCGTCGGCCGTGAGGTAGTAGACGTCGCTCTCGGCGTCCGCGAGGGCGTCCTCCAGAATACGCCCCGGATCGGTCGAATCGGCGCGGATCGCCTCGACCGCCCCTTCCGTGTTCAGAAGTCCCCAGCCGAACATGTAGTCCGGACCGGGCGCCGGGCCGGCTTCATTCGCGGTCTGAAACACCAAGGCCTTGACCGTCGAGGCGAGGGGGGTCGCGCCGAGGCACGACTCGTGGTATCGGAAAATCAGGTTGATCGAGCCGGAGGCGTTCGGCGTGGCCATGCTGGTGCCGCTGTAGGAGGCGTAACTGGAGTTGCTCGCGTCGGTGCAGGAGTAGAGTCCGACCCCGTTGGCGCAGATGTCCGGTTTGATCCGGCCGTCGTCGGTGGGGCCCCAGCCGCTGAACGAGGACATCACCACGTCGCTCGTGTCGGTCCAGCCGCCTGGAATATCCTCCACGGCGCCCACGGTCATTATGTTCTTGGCGTTCCCCATCCAGCTCACGCAGTCGTAGCCGGTGGATCCGCCGTCCCAGTCGCGGTCCTCGTTGCTCCAGATCCAGTCGTCCGTGTCCGGGTCCCAGACGTAATGGCCCCCGCCGGAGCCGGGGCCGTAGTCGTTCCGATCGTTGCCGGCGGACTTGCAGATCAGATAGCGGGGAGCGGCGAAGGCGATCTCGTCCCATGCCTGCGCGACCTCGCCGTAGAAACCGAAGCGGTAATCCTCGGTGGAGTCGATCGTGACGTCGCCGTACCAGTACCAGTCGCCGCTACCGGAGCTGTAGTACCAGCCGGTGATGTAACCGTAGGAGTGATTGGAGACGTTCAAGCCCGAAGCCGCGGCGGTCGCCATCTCGCCCCCGTCGTCGTTCCAGTCGTAGGCGGAGAGATTCGCCTGATAGGACATTCCCTTCGCGTCTGAAACGACGCCGGCGGCGATCATGGTCCCCGCCACGTGGGTGGAGTGGTAACTGGTCGACGAGGCGCCGTCCGCTTGGGTCGCCCGCCCGCCGAACTCTTGATGGGAGGTCCGCACGGCGCCGCCGTCCCAGACCGCCAGGTCCGCCGCCGCCGTGCCCGAGCCGGTGAGAGACAGGCCGGCGCCGCCACCGGGGTGCACCTCGTCGGTGTTCACCGTCTCCGCCGCGTCCACGTTGTGGGTCTGAAGGTAGGCGGGGTGGCCGCGATCGTCGAGAAAGTAGAGGGCGATGTTCGGTTCCGCGTTCAGCGCGGCCTGGGCTCCGGCGGACGCGGTCAGCATTTCGACGTATCGGACGGGCCGGTGCGACGCGAGGAAATCGCGATAATCGCCGGCGATCCTCGCCAGGGCGGCCGGATCCATCTCGGGGATCGGGTCCGCCGCGCGGGAGGCGAGGGGCGCGAGCGCCAAGGCACCGAGCAGAAGGGCCGCGATCGCGAAAAGAGTGTGCGGTCTGTCGTTCATCGAATCGGCTCCTTGTGGGTGCGGCCGCGCCGTGGAGGAGAATTCGCTCGGGGGCTTCGAGTCCCCGTTTCCGCGACAGGGGAGAATACGCGCGGTCCCCGTTCCGCCCGCGGGAGGTTCGGGGTCTTCCTCTTCGGCAACGCCCTTTGATTTCTTTCTAGGGTATGTTGAATTATAACCCGGCCACCGAAAGATTTCAACCACTTATTTCACAACAGCTTACAAGTTCCCCGCCCGTCACGGCTTGGACCGCCGGGGACCGGGCCTTCTTTCCTTCAACAGGCGACGCCTCCGGCCCGTCTATGGTCTTGTGGGGCGAGAGGCGAGCCACTCGCCGAGTGATGGATCGATTCCCACCTGATCCGATCCCGTGATGCGCCCCTCCCGCGGCGACCCGACGACCACACATACGCAGGGAAGGGAGAGAACCATGCGTAAATCGGCGATGATTGTTCTCCTTTTAACGGCGGCGATCGCGGTTTCGACGATCCCCGCCTCCGCCGGGGCGATCCACGACGCCGTTCGCGGCGGAGACGCGGCGCGCGTCGGCGAACTGCTCCGGGCCGATCCGAGCCTCGCCGGCGCCCTCGACGAATCGGATCGTTTTCAGGCCCGGCCCCTCCATATCGCCGCGCGGGCGGGAAACGTGGAGATCGCCCGCATGCTCCTGGACGCCGGGGCGGCGGTCGACGCCTTCGACTCCGACGAATCGACCCCTCTCGACGAGGCGGGCTTGCACCGACACATGGAGATGGTGGATCTGCTTCTCGCACGGGGGGCGGAGGTGAACCGCCGGGACAAGAACGGCGGGGACCCTCTCAGCTTCGCCGCGAGCGGCGGCGACCCGGCGATCGTCGCCCGGCTCATCGACGCGGGCGCCGATCTCTTCCACCGCGATAGGGGCGGGATCACTCTGTTGCATTACGCCGCCGCCCGCGGTTTGCACGATCTCGTGGATCTGCTGATGGAGAGAGGCGAAGACCCCGACGTCGCGGGGGACATCGGGCAGACGCCCCTTCATTGGACCGCTTTCGGCCGGGACACGACCATGGTGGAGCGCCTGGTCGCGGCCGGCGCGGATCCGAACGCCTCCACGTCGGAAGACAACACCCCTCTTCTCGACGCGGTCATGCGTGACAACGCCCCCATCGTCCGCGCCCTCCTCCGGAACGGCGCGGACCCGAACATGGCGAACAGCTGGGGGGGCACGCCGCTCCACGGCGCGGCGCGGAACGGCCGCCCCGAGCTGGTCGAAGTACTGCTGGCGAACGGGGCCGATCCCGATCATCGGACCGGCCGGGGCGACACCCCTCTCTCCGCCGCGTCGAATGAAGGCCACATCGAGATCGTCGCCACCCTCCTCGAAGCGGGCGCGAACACCGAAACGGCCGACACGACCTACGGATACACTCCGCTCCACCTCGCGGCGCTGTACGGGTACGGCGACATAGCCGAGGCGCTTCTCTCCGCGGGCGCTCCGGTGAACCCGGAGGACCGGGAAGGGCGCACGCCGCTTCTTCTCGCCTCCGCACGAGGCAACGCCGGGGCGGCGGAGATTCTCCGGAAGGCGGGGGGACGGCCGCGCGACGCCGAGACGGAGCGGCACAGTCTCGCCTCCTGCCCCGATCTGGGGAAGAAGGAAGCGATGATCTGGCACCTCGGCCACAGCGGTTGGGTGATCAAGACCGAGAACAACCTGCTCGTCTTCGATTACTGGCCCATGGGCCGAATCGCGGACGATCCCGGCCTCTGCAACGGCCACATCGATCCGGACGAAATCGCCGGCGAGCGTGTCACCGTCTTCGCGAGCCACGAGCACCGCGACCACTACGACCCGATGATCTTCGATTGGCGCGAGCGTGTGCCGAACATCACCTACGTTCTCGGCTGCCGGCCGGACAGCGTCCCCCCCTGCGTCTTCATGGACGGCCGGGAGACACGGACCGTGAACGGCATGAAGGTGACCACCATCACCTCCAACGACACGGGAGTCGGGTTCTGGATTGAAGTGGACGGCCTCACCATCCTCCACCCCGGCGATCACGCCAACCGGCTGCGCGATTTCTCCGGCCCCTATAAGGCGGAGATCGACTGGCTCGCCGAAAAGGGCGTGCGGCCGGATATCTGTTTCGCCCCGATCCGCGGCTGCGGTTTCGGCGACCAGGTGGCGGTAAAGATGGGCGTGCACTATCTGCTGGAAACCCTCGAACCGGTCGTCTTCCTGCCGATGCACGGCGGAACCGCCTTCCGGGAATACGAATCGTTCATCGAGGAGTGCCGAAGCGATTTTCCCAAGACCAAGATGGAATACCCCACAGGCCGAGGGGATCGCTTCCACTACAAGAAGGGGAGTATCAGTTAGCATTGAAACGAATCGAACCGCGTGCGGGCCGGGCTCCCCTCGGGTCCGGCCCCTTTCGTAATCTCCGAAGAGGCCTCTCGATTGTGCGGCGGATCCATACGGGCGCGCGACGAGCCGAAAGCGGCTGACACCGCTTCCTCCTTCTGGTATAATGAATTACGTCATCGACACGAAGGGAGCAGAGCTCGGGGAGCGTCGGAACGCCCCCCTTTCCCGCAGCGTCGATCGGCCGAAAAACTCCCCAGAACGCGAACGGAAGCCCGAAGCGGGCCCGAGGATCGTCGTCCGGCGCGGCGCTTTTTCGGCGTCGGGGGACGGACCGCCGAACGGAGTCTTTCATGCCACGATTCCTCTCGTTCCCTCGAACGGCGGCGATTCTCCTCCCGCTCGTCCTCCTCTTCGATCCCGCCTCCGCCCGCGACTGGATCGTCCTCCCGGACGGATCCGGGGACGCGCCGACCATCCAGGCCGCCGTCGATTCCACCGCCGCCGGGGACACCGTTTCCCTGAGCGCCGGCGTCTTCACCGGCGCGGGAAATCGCGACGTGTTCATCATGGGACCGAGCGTGACGATCCGTTCAAGCGGGGGCGACCCCTCCGCCTGCGTGATCGACTGCGGCGGCGAGGGTCGCGCGTTCCGCATCGAATCGTACAACGGAACCTTCCGGATCGAGGGATTGACGGTCCGAAACGGCGTCGCGGCACACGGCGGCGCAATCCGTTTGGGCGCGTGGCCCTATCCGGAGAAGAACGGGGCGAACGAGCACCCGTCGCTCCTCATCCGCGACTGCCTTTTCTCGGGAAATACGACTTACGGCATGGGGGGCGCGATTTACGTCGGGGATGAATCCGTATTGGACGTGGAGGATTCGGAGTTCCACGACAACGGATCCTACGACAGCGGCCCGTACAGCGCCGGCGGAGCGATCTGTTTCCGCGTCCTCGGCCCATCGAGCACCGTCACCCTGAGGCGCTGCGTTCTCGCCGACAATTTCTGCGACGGCCCCGGCGGATCCCTTTATATCGTAAACGCCCATGTGCTCCTCGAGGAGTGCGACATCCTCGACAATCGGAGCGGACTGAGCGCGGTGACGCAGTGGCCCGCGGGCGCCGGCGTCATGGTGAGACGCTATACCGAGGAGAGCCCGGACATGGAGGTCCGCGTCGAGAACTGCGACATCTTGCGAAACAAAGCCGCCATGTACCCCCCCGACTACGCTTCCGACGGCGGCGGCTTGATGGTCAAGGGGCACGACGCCGAACACTTGGTCGACCTCCGCGTGACGGACACCCGTTTCGAGGAGAACTTCAGCGCCCAAGGGGCCGGACTCTACGTGGGACGCTATTGCAACGGTCTCGTCGAACGCTGCCGCTTTCGGGACAACCTCGCCTACATGAACGGCGGCGGCTCGTACAAAGGAGGCGCCTTGGCGGATTGCCTCGGCGAATCGGTCCGCTTCGAGTTCTGCGAATTCGTGGGCAACGGCGCCGGTTTTCATGATACGGGAGTGCCGAACCGCTGGGTCGGAAACGGCGGCGCGTTCATGACGCGCCTCCTGCCGCGCGGGGAGTTCGTGAACTGCTCCTTCTCCGGAAACCGCACGAACGACAACGGCGGCTTCGGCAACGCGATCTACCACTGGGCGGAAACGGGGAGCTTCACCGACTCCAGCCAGCGCTGCCTCCTGATGAACTGCGTTTTCTACGGCGAGGAACCCGGCGACGTGCAAGTCCGCGCCGACTCCGACGGCTTCACCACCGTCGCCGGTTGCGCCTGGGAACCGGGCGAATTCAGCTGCCAAGGAGTCGTGCCGGTCGACACGGTCCTCCTCTCCGGATCGCCCTTCCTCTCGGCGGACAGCCTCAGGCTCCACGATGAATCCCCCTGCATCGACCGGGGGATCTACCTCGGAATCACGGAAGACATCGAAGGCGCGTACGTTCCCCAAGGCACCTCCACGGAGGTCGGCGCCTACGAACATCCCGATTCGACGTTCACCGGCATGGCGGGCGACACCGCCGCCCCCCCGCCGCCGGAGTCGCGACTGCTCATCCGCCCCAATCCCTTCAACCCATCCACTTCGATCGCCTTCGACCTCGCCGAGCCGGGACCGGCGCGCCTCACGGTCCACGACATCGCCGGCCGGACCGTGGCGGTCCTCGCCGACCGCGTGCTTCCCGCGGGACCGCGGGAGATCGCTTGGGACGGCCGCGCCTCCTCCGGCCGCCCCCTTCCGTCCGGGATCTACCTCATCCTCCTCGAGAGCGGAGAAGAGACAGCCGTTCGAAAAGCGCTCCTTCTCCGCTGAGCGCGGGGAATCGCTCCCGCGTCAAGCAGCGGCCCCGGCGCGCCGATCTTATAAGGAAGGGCGCGCCCGCTGGACTTCGCGCGCCGTGGGGGATACAATTCGAAAGACGCCCCCGCCGCGGAGATTCCGTTCGGCGGCGGCGCGCTCGCTCTTCCCGGAAGAGGCGGCCGGCGGACCCGGTGTCCGCGCCGTCCGCTCGGACCCGGCCGCCCCCTGCACGGCCGCCGGCGCCCGCCCCGGGAGATCCCCCCGGGAGAACGGTATGGGACGCGTCACCCTGTGGGTCTCCCTCCTCTGGGGCCTCGCCTTCGGGGTCTGGGAGACGAACTACTTCACCCGCACGAACCAGCTCTTCCCCGTCGGCGCCGGTCACGCGGCGGTCGCGATTCTCATCGGAATCGGATACGCCCTTCTGGCGCTCTCCGTCTCCGGAGTCGCCTGCCTGGCCTACCGCCGTTGGAAGAAGCGCTTGCCGGCCCTCCCCTACCTACCCGGCGTCTGGGCTCTTCTTCTCGTTCTCGCCCTCTCCCAATACCGGGAGAGAATGGACACGCGCACCGACAACCTGCAAAGGGACGGCGTCACTCTCCTGATCGCCGCGGCGGTTCTCGCGCTCTTTTTCGTTTTTCGCAGCGTCCTCTCGAAACGGCCGCGATTCGCCCTCTCTCTATTCGCCGGAGTCGCCCTCCTCGGCATCGTCGCCGGAGGGGCGCGGCTCGGCGTCGCGGCTCCCCCGCGCACCGCCCCCCCGCCGGAGGGAACCGGCGGCGTGGAACAGGCGGGGGGGATCGACGAAACGGGCCTCCGCGTGCTCATCGTCGGCCTGGACGGTGGAACCTGGGAGATCCTCGACCCCATGATCGAGCGTGGCGAACTGCCGGCCCTCGCCGCTCTCTGTGACCGCGGCGTCTCGGCGAACTTGAAGGTAGTGCTCCCCTCCTTCTCGCCGCCGCTCTGGACGAGCATCGCCACGGGAAAATCGGCGGACAAGCACGGCGTTCACGACCACTACCGCACCGCCCTCCCCCTCGGTCTGCCGCCGGTCCCCCATCAGATCCGCCGCTGTCCCACATGGACGAAACCGGTCCGTATGGCCGTCGCTTTTTATGAAAAGCGCATCGGCTTTCCCACCGTCTTGAACCAGACGGGCGACGTGCTCGTCCGCCCCGTTTGGGACATTCTCGACCAGTACGGATTCCCGACCATCATGCTCGACTGGTACGTCACCTATCCGGTTCCGCCGTCCGACGGAATCCACGTCTCCGACCAACTCCACAAGCACAAGCTCACCCGCTCGCCGGTCCCCGGTCTCGCGTGGCCGGAGGAGATCGTTCCCTCGTTGCTCGAGAAAGTAATCGCCCCGGACGAACTCGACGAGAACCTCCTCTTCGACATGCTGGACGCGAAAGACCTCGACGCGGAAGGCCGCGCGAAGCTGCGCGAGGACTTCCCCAAGTGGTTCCGCGTCGCGCGGTCGGAGATGGCCCGCGATCTGAGCAACGTGGAGGTGGCCCGCGCCGTCTTTCCCATGCGGCCGGACTGGAGGCTCGGCGCCGTCTTCTTCCGCGCCATGGACAACTCCCACCACCTCGCCTGGCGAATGAAGGATCTCCCCGCCGGAGATCTGGACCGGTACCCGGAGCGCCGATTCCGGACCGTGGTGGAGAACAACTACCGGCACTGCGACCGACTCCTCCAATCGGTGCTGGACATCGCGCGGCCCGATTCGAACACGGTGGTGATCGTCCTCAGCGACCACGGCTGGGAAAACGCCCAGTACGGCCACTCGCGCGCGCCGGACGGATTCCTCGTCATGGCGGGCGGTCCGACGGCGCCCACGCCGGAACGCCGGTCGATCCACGTGTATGAAATCGCGCCGACCGTGCTCGCCCTCCTCGGCATGCCCGTCGGCGCCGACATGGACGGCGGCGTGGCCCGGGAGTTCGTGGAGGACTCTTTCTGGGCGCGCCATCCGATCCGCGAAATCCCCACCTACGAGACGGGACGGAAACGGGCCGACGGCTCGCCCAACCGCGAGCTGGACGACGAGAGCATGGAGCTCCTGCGCGCCCTCGGCTACGTGAACTGATCCCGGCCGGGCGTGTCGCGCGCCGCGCCTTCTATTTTATTCCTGAATATTCAGATGCGGAGCGGACGGTTTCGGCGGAGCTTCTCATCGAAGAAGAACGGCTTTGCCGGTCCGGACCCCGGTTTCGGTCTCCACGCGAAGAAAGTAGACCCCCGGCGCGAGTTCGCGGCCCGCCTCGGTTCGGGGGCTCCACTCGATCCGGCGCGGGCCGGGGGCGAGGCGCTCGTCGAGGACTTCCGCCGCCAGCCTGCCGGCGGCGTCGTAGAGCCTAATGCGGACGTTGGAGGCGCGATCCAACTCGAAGAGGATCGTCGATCCGGCGGAAGCGCGTACCGGATGGGGGCTGAGTCGGATCGTCCGGACGGGCGCGGTCGACGCGCCGGGAACGGTCGCCGGCGCGCCGTTCGGGCCGCCCGGCGTGGCGGCGGCGAGCGGCGCCCAGAGTCCCTCATCCCCCGATCGTCCCCAGGCGGCGCCCGGCTCCATCGACTCGTAGACGACCGAATCGATCGTCACGCCGCCCTCCTCGATCGACGCCGACAAACGCACCTTCCCTCCCGAGGCGGACAGAAGGAAAGGGGCGCTCCAATCGTTCGCCTCGGCCGCGGCCGCGCGCCTTTCGCATCGGACCACCAGATAGCCGCCCGGCTCGAGGGACGCTTCCGGGAGGACCAGCACATCGGCCGTGTCCGGTTCGGCGGAGATTCGGAGACCGCCCAGACGGGCCGGGGCGGCGCCGTCGTTCCGGATCTCGATCCAGCCGCCCGCGGGTTCGTCCGAGGCCCCCGTTCCCTCCGCGCCGCCGGCGGCGATCTCGTTCAGGAAAAGCGGCGGCGGGGCGTATTCGACGACGCACCCGAAACGGGAGGCGGGCGCGCCGGGCGGGTCGACGGAGAGGGCGCCGTCGTCGTCCCACGCCTCCACATGCCAGGCGATCCTTGTTCCCTCCGGCATGCCGTTCAGGAAAAGGCCGTACCGGTCGCCTCCCTCTTTCTCCATCGGAAGGCGAACCGTCTCTCCCCCCGCGCCGACGTGGAGAAAGACGGAATCCACGCGGCCGTCCAGGTCGCGCGCCCTCACGACGATCCGGAACGGTTCGTCGTCCCGCGGAACCGGCGGCTCGCAAAACACGCGATCGAGGAGCGGGGGAATGTTCGCGTCCAAATGATTCGGCGCGCCCGGCGTGGGCGTCGCCGAGTAGCCGGTCCGCTCCACGTGGTCGGGGTCGCGCCCGAAGGAGACGTCCGCGCCCAGCTCGCGGTAGGCGAGCACATCGACCACCGTGTTCCTCTCCTCCTCGCGATGGACGAGCGCGATCGCCGCGCCGGAGGGGTCGAGACGGAAACCGGCGTGCGCCGGCCCCTCCTCCGTTTCCCCGTCGCACCAGAAACGGAGCCTCTCTCCCGCGTCGATCCTTATCCCATCGGGGATCCGCCACTTCTTCGGGACCGCCGGATCGTCGGTCAGATACATGCCGCCGAGATCGATGATCGATACCCACCGGTTTTCGATCTCGATCCAGTCCTCCCTCTCCCCCGCCTCGTCCCGATCCCCGTTCCGATTCTCGGCGAGCGCTTCGTTCACGCGGAGGAAGGGGAGATAGCCGGGCCGGTCCACGTGCCACTCCACCCATCGCGCCCGATCCTCGATGAACGGCTTCACGCCGTAGTCCCGCGTGTCCCGGCTTCCGGCGAAGGAGGAGGGATAGTCGAAGGCGTCGATGAAATCCCCCTTCCCGTATCCCCAGTCCATCCGCCCGTTCCGGTAGGAGCCCTCGAACACGAAAGGAGTGATCGACGTTCGCATCCGTTCGATGAACGGCTCCTGGTCGGAGAGGGAGACGGGGACAATCGCGAAATCGCGCAAATAGCCTCGCAGGCGCTTCTCGAAGGCGGGAACGCGGAGCACGCGGTCGATCAACGGCGGGAGGGATCCGCCCGTGGAGCCGAAGCCGCCGTCCCCCCAGGTCTCCACGGCCCGCGAAGCCCAGTTGATGCCGAAAAAATCGACGCCGAACGTGTTGTCCATGTCGTGGGGGATCCACTCGAAAAGGCCGTTCGCCTCGTTCCGGTAGAGGTAGTAGTTGTTGGCGCCGTACCAATAGTTGTCCCAATTGCCGATCAATAGGTCCACCGCCAGCGCCCGAAGAAAATCGTCCAGGGCGAAGCGGTTCCCCAGCTCCCGGGCGAAGGTCTCGTCGTCGGCATGGTTCACGAAATCGATGAAGGCGGCGAGATCCTCGTAATCCGGCGCGTCCAGATTCTTCTCGCCGTAGGTCTCTCCGCCCCCCAGGGCGCGGTAGGTCCCTCCGTCGCCGGGCGCGACGTAGCGAAGATCGGCGCGATCCTCTTTATACAGACACTTGTAAAGGCTCCCGCTCTTGTTCCCGAACCACGCCTCGGCGAATTCCTCGTCCACCTGCTCGATGAGAACGAACACGCCCTCCACCTCCGACCCGTCGTTGATCTTCAGGCGGACGTGCCGCGCCCGCGGCGCGGGAACGCCGACGGCGCGGTAGAGCGCGAAGGCGAGTGAGGAACGGACCAGGCTCGGGTCGTTCCGGTCGCCGTTCAGGTTCATCTTCTCCATGCCGTGGAAATGACGACCGGAGACGAAGGTGTTGAAGCTCAGCTTCCACGACTTCTTGGTCGCCGCCCGGGAGGTGTTCCCCCGAACGCGGATCCCCACGTCGCGCACCGTTTCGTCGGTCAGGGAATTCACGAACCGGACCGTGCAGCGCCGGTACTCCTCCTGCCAAGGATCATCGAGGAAAGAGTCGAAATCCTCCGGATCGAGGGTCACCTCGATGAGCGGAAGGTCGGCGGGACCGAAGACGAAGCGCTCCGCCTCCTCGTAGTCCGGGTCTCCCTCCGGCGCGAGCGTGTAGGCGGCGAGGGGAAGAGGCGCGCAGAGCGCCCAGACGGCGAGAAGGGGGGCCGCGAAACGAAGCGGGAGGCGCGCAGGCCCCTCAAAAAGCCGGGCGGCCGCCGGTTTCGTGTGTTTCGGCATCCCCGTCCTTCTCCTTCCCCTTCTATTCTTCCTCATTTCCGGGCGGTCCACAAGCCGCCGGTCGGGCGGGGTCGTGTATAATCAGTCGTCGATCGTGCCCGCCGGTCCCGCGGGACCGCTCTCCGCATCCGATGAAAGGAGGCCGCGCCATGCGCCGTCCGTTCTTCCTTCTTCTCTCCTCGATCGCTTTCGCCCTCCTCCTCCTCCCGGCCGCATGTTCCGTCGAGCCGGGGGATGACGGCCCGCCTCGGGCGCCGGTCCACACCGTGACGGACACCTATTGGGGCGTGGACGTGCGCGACGACTATCGTTACATGGAAAACGCCGCCGATCCGGAGGCGCTCTCCTGGGCGGAGGCGCAGAACGCCTACACCCGCGCCTGGCTGGACGCCTGCCCGCATCGGGAGCCGCTCGCGCGTCGCGTCGCCGAACTCCTCGGCTCCGACTCGCCGGACGTCGTCTCCATCAAACGCGGCGGGAACCGCGTCTTCGCCGCCGTGCACCGGCCGCCGGCGCAGCAGCCCTTCCTGGTGGAGATGCTCTCCTTCGACAAACCCGACGACTATCGGATCGTCTTCGACCCGAACGCGCTCGACTCGAGCGGCGGGACGACCATGGACTGGTACGTCCCCTCCCACGACGGCGCGATGATCGCCGTTTCTCTTTCGCGGCACGGCACCGAGGACGGAACGCTTTACGTTTATGACACCGACTCCGGAGAGAGACTGGCCGACGAAATCCCGCGCGTGCAGGGGGGAACCGCCGGAGGCGACGCCGCCTGGTCCGCCGACAACGGGGGTCTCTACTACACCCGCTACCCCTATCCGGGCGAGCGGCCGGACGAGGATCTCGCTTTTTACCAGCAGGTTTGGTTTCACCGTCTCGGCGACCCGATCGAGAACGATCGCTACGTGATCGGCGAGGAGTTCCCGCGCATCGCCGAGATCGGCCTCGAGGCGGACGAAAAGGGGAGCGTGATCGCCTCGGTCAGCTACGGCGACGGAGGTGAATACGCCTACTGGCTCCTCCGGCCGGGAGCGAACTGGACCCGTTTCGCCGATTTCGCCGACGGCGTGCAGGCCGCCCGTTTCGGCGGCGACGGGAACATCTACCTTCTCTCCCGCAAGGACGCGCCGAACAAAAAGATCCTCCGCCTCTCTCCGCGGAAGCCGGACATCGCCCGCGCGGAGACGATCGTCCCGGAACCGAAGGACCACGCGATCTCCTGGTTCGTCGCCGGTGAGAAGCGGCTCTACCTGGTCGAGATGGTCGGCGGCCCCTCGCGCCTGCAACCGGTCGATCTCTCCGGGCGCCCGCTCGACCCGGTCCGACTCGGGGAAATCAGCAGCGTCTCCCGCGTCACCCACCTGGGCGGCGACCGCGTGCTCGTCCGGCGGGAGACCCACACGGAGCCGCCGGCGTGGTACGAGTACCGGCCCGGTCTGCAAGAGGCGCGCCGGACCGCCCTCGCCCTCACCTCTCCCGCCGACTTCAGCGGGGTCGAAGTCACACGCGTCTTCGCGGTCGCCGACGACGGCGTCGAGATCCCGATCTTCATCATGAAAAAGAAAGAAACGCCCTTGGACGGCACGGCGCCCCTCCTTCTCACCAGCTATGGGTGCTACGGCTTCAGCCAGCGCCCCCGTTTCCGGGAGAACCGCCTCGTCTGGCTCGAGCAGGGGGGAATTCACGCCGAGGCGGGGATCCGCGGCGGCGGCGAGTACGGCGACGCCTGGCATCAGGCGGCGAGGCTGGAGAGAAAGAAGCGCTCCATCGACGACATGGCCGCCTGCGCGCGCCACCTCGCCGGTGCGGGTTACGCGTCGCCGGACCGGATCGCCGTCGAAGGGGGGAGCGCCGGCGGGCTGCTCGTCTACGGCGTCATGGTCCACCATCCGGAAACGATCGGCGCCGTGGTGAGCCACGTCGGCTTCGGCGACATGATCCGGAGCGAGTTCTCGCCCAACGGCCGCTTCAACGTCACCGAGTTCGGCACCGTCGAAGACTCGGTTCAGTTCGCGGGGATGTACGGCTATTCCCCCTACCACCACATACGGGACGGCGTGGACTACCCGCCCCTTCTCTCGCTCACCGGGATGAACGACCCGCGCGTCGAGCCGTGGCACGTCTTCAAGATGAACGCGCGGTTCCTGGCGGCGGACCCGCGCGGTCCGGTGCTGCTCCGGATCGAGCAAAAGGGGGGGCACACGGGGAGTTCGCTCGCCCAGAGAGAGGCGAGCGTCGTCGACGTCTACAGCTTCCTCTTCCGCGTCTTCGGCGTGGAGTACCGGCCGGCCGGCCGGGAGGCCGGTTCGGAGGGGGCATAGAAAAACCCTCCCGGGGACGCGCCTGAGACCCCTGAGGGCGATCCCGCGGGAGGGTGGTCGGACGGAAACACCGCCGGCATGGCCCGTTTCCCACCAGTCGGACCGATCCGTTTCGGCGCCGGCGCCGCTTCGCCTTTCCAATCGATAGACGGCCGGCGGCGGCGGAACGTTCAAAGGAAAAAGACGGGCGGCGCGGGCTCTTCGGTCCCCGTCGCCTTAAAAAACGGGGCGACCCGGCGGCCGCCCCGTTCTCTTTCACTCTCTTTTCCGCCCCCCGACCGCCGGGGCCGCGCCTACGCCTCCACCCGGTGCGCCGTCTTCCGTGTCGCCACGTAGAAGAGGATCATACCGATGGTGCCGGCGAGCCCGAAGGCGCCCAGATAGAACCAGACCTTCCACGGATGATAGACGTCCCAGAGAAGCCGCGTCGCCTCGGGGATGGGCGCCCCGGCGCCCCCGTTCATCTTCGCGGCCAACGCCTGCATCACCTCGGAGTTGGGAAGCGCCTCCGCCGCCTCGCGGCTCACGCCGAAGTGCCCGGTCATGTACTCGCGGGCGAGATCGAACTTGCTCGACCACTTCTCGTACCAGCGGCCGCCGATCCCGTTGCCGAGCGCCCAGCCGATGGCGAAGGGGATGTTCGAGTAGCCCATGTAGAGCGCCTTTTTGTCTGGCGGGGCGATCAGCCCCACGTAGGCGCTGAAGGTGGGACTGCAGGTCATCTCGCCGATGGAGAAGAGGAGCAGCATAAGGCAGACGAACCAGCCGATCATGGTGGCGCCGCAGGCGGTGAAACCGACGAGGGAGATCAGCATGCCGATCACCATCGCCGCCACTTTGTTGATTCGCCCCACCAGCCAGGAGATGGGGATCACCAGCAGGATGATCGACCAGGGATTGATGTTGATGATCATCTCCGGCTTCACCTGGCCGCTCTCCAGGAGCCAGCTCCCGCTGAAGAAGCCGAAGTAGCCCGCCACGCCGGAGGTGTCGACCCACTCCTCGATGAAGTTGGGGAGCAGGTCCCAGAGCTGCATGAACATCAGCCAGAAGCAGGAGAAGATCGCCAGGAAGACCACCAGGCGGACGTCCTTGAAGACCGTGGCGATGGACGTGACGAAAACGCCGACCGGCCCTTTCTCCACCTCGCCCTCCTTGGGCGGCGTCTTCTCCGGCTCTTTGTAGAGAAGGAAGGCGGGGACGAAGTTGAAGGCGGTCACGAACATGGCGCCGTAGAAGACCAGGTGCCAGTTGATCTCGCCGCGGAGCGGAGCGGCGCACATGGGGGCGAGGGCGCCGCCGATGTTGACCACCCAGTAGAACATCCCCCACCCCATCGACGAGGTTTCCTCGGTCGTCGACTTGGCGATGGTGCCGTGCACCGCCGGCTTGAAGACGGCGGTTCCGAAGGCGACCAGGCTCGCGGAGAAGAGGAAGACCCAGAAACCGGCCCCCTCCCATCCGTTGGCGGCGAGGGATTCGGTGATCGACAGGGAGCGCGCCATGCCGAGATAGCCGGCCATGTTGAAGAGAAAGGCGACGACCAGGCTTTTTCGATAGCCGTAGCGCTCGGTGTATCCGCCGGAGACCATCGGGATCAGGCACTGGATCAGCGCCCAGATCATGTAGATGTCCCCCTTCTCCTGGAAGCTGAGGCCGAGCCCGTTCCTCTCCGCGGACGCGACCAGATAGAGGGGAGCCACGGCCCGCACGCCGAAGAAGGCGAGTCGCTCGAAGATCTCCATCAAGTTGGCGAACCAGAAATTGGGCGGTAGGCCGCGGATCTGTTGCAAGAAGGATTGCTTTTTCACTGTCGTCCCGGCGGTTTCCATCGATCGCTCCCGGTTGTGGGTTTCTCGAGGCGCGCCACTGCGTGCGTGACGAGTTCCGAGAAATTGTAGCATCGCCTTCCGAAGGAACGGAGGCTTTTCCGGGGCGGGAGCGGAGGGGGTGGACGGCCCCGGCGCCCCCCGTCCTTGCGCCGCCGAATCCATTGCCATACAATCGATTGCGACGGAAGCTCGGTCGTCGAAAACACCGCCGGGACCGCTTCCGGACGACGCCTCTTTTCCGCAAGAACCGTCAAGCGGCGTACCCGCTCTTCCGTCTATCCTCGGTTCGGGAGGTCGAGAGAACGTGAAACCGGACACCCTCGATGACTACCGCCGGAGGATGCTCCGCGTACTGGTTCACATTCAAAGAAACCTGGACCGGGATCTGTCGCTGGAGGAACTGGCGCGCATCGCCTGCTTCTCGCCCTATCATTTCCACCGCATCTTCCGCGGCATGACGGGAGAGACTCTCGCCGTCCACATCCGGAGGATCCGTCTGGAGAGGGCCGCCCTTCGGCTCGCGACGACCCGCCGCGCGATCCTCGATATCGCGCTCGAGGCGGGATACGAAAGCCACGAGGCGTTCACCCGCGCTTTCGGCGCCATGACCGGTCTCTCCCCCTCCCGGTTCCGCGAGCGGCGCCGCCTCGTATCGGAGAACGGAACGGCACGGGTACGTTTCGATCCCGAAGGGGGCGCCGAGGATTTTCAACCGATCGACACGGGAGGATCGAACATGGACGCCAGGATGGAAACGATCGGACCGCTCCGGGTCGCCTTCGTGCGGCACACCGGTCCCTACGACGAATGCGGGAAGGCGTGGGGGACGCTCTGCGCGGTGCTCGGTCCGAAGGGGCTGCTCGGCCCGGACACGCGTTTTTTGGGACTCTGCCACGACGACCCGGAGGTGACGCCGCCGGAAAAGATCCGATACGACGCCTGCGCCGTGGTGGACGAGCGCTTTCAGCCCGAGGGAGAGGTGGGCGCTCAGGTCCTACCCGAGGGGGAGTACGCGATGGCTCTTCACCGAGGCCCCTACTCCGGCCTCGCGGCGGCCTACGCCGAGCTGTGCGGGCAGTGGGTGGCGCGCCAAGGACGGGAGGTCGCCTCCGCTCCGAGCCTCGAGTTCTACCGGAATGACCCCAACACCACCGCCCCGGAGGACCTCCTCACCGAAATTTGCGTCCCCCTCGAACCGGCGGAGTGATCTTTCTCCCTCGGACGACGGGAAACAGGAGGGTACGGAGAGTTTCTTCCATTCCGGAAACGGTCTTCGTTTTCTTGTCCGGTGATCGGACGCAAACCGATCACCGGTCTTCTTTTGACACATACGCCTCGTTGCGGTATAGTTTCCGCTGAAACGAGGTGAGCAATGACTCCACTCGGTTTCGCTTCCCCGAATACACATCTCGATCCACTCCTCAAGCACTGCTCGCCACGCGCCCTAACGATCGATCGAAGGAGCGAGGTTCCCCACGGGGGGCGCATCGTCCGCGGATGATCCATCGCCCCCACGCGGTTTCGCCGACCCGTTCATCATCAACCGTGGAACGGGAACCACCACGGCGTTGGCCGAGGAGGGCAGTCCGATGAACCGCATGCGAACCACCGCGATTCTCGCCGCTTTCTTCCCGCTTTCGTTGCTCTTCGTAGCGCCCGCCGAAGGGACGGTCCGCGCCACGCCGCGCGGAATCGATCCGAACCGCGATCCGCGAGGGGAATCGGTTTCCTCCGCCGGCGATCTCGTATCGACAAAACAGGCCGCGCCCGGGGACACGGTCTGGATTCGGGTTCACGACGACGGGAGCTGCGATCCGACCGGTGATCCGGCGGATGGCGGCCAGGGGACCGGACTCGCCCCCGGCGGGGCGACCTGGTGCTGGGAAGGCGGGCTTGTCGCGCCCGGCGTCCACGACTCCTGCTCCTCCACCTCCTACTACGGCTACGGTCTCCCCGGGTGCTTCCGGCATTACGACGTCACCGCCGCGATCCCCAACTTCTGGCACCTGGACACGCTGATGGCCTTTAACCCCATGATCGAGGAATCCACCGCCTGGTGCGGACAAAGGGCTGATTCGCCCAACTGGGCGAATCCGTCGGGGTACGGTCCCGATTATGACTGCAACCTGATCCTGAATCTCGGGCGGGCGGGCGAGACGTTCAACGCGGCGGACGGCTTCACCGTCGGCGGCGTGCACATGTACGACTGCGAAGTCGGATACGACTGGTGCTATCTCGATTACTCTCTTTCGAACGACCCGCCGACCGCCGCATGGCTCCCCCTCGCCGTCTTCACGGGAACGAGCAACCCGGAACCGGGATGCCCCGACAGCAGCGATTACGGATGCGCCCAGTACGATCCCTTCTCGGCGATCGGTCCCTCCCTCGACAACTCCACCGAGGACCTCTTGGTTCGTTGGCGCTTCCTGTCCGACAAATGCTGGGACGACCAAGACGGTGCGGGAGGCGCCCATACCGACGGCGCCTGGCGGGTGGACCACGTCTCCGTCAAGGGGCGGCTCTCTCCGAGCAGCTTCTACCCCTTCAACGACCCCGGATCGCGCGACACCTACGAAGATTTCGAAGAGGGCATGCCGCCCGAGTGGGCTATTCCCCACTATCCGCACGCGCAGATCGGCGGATACTGGAACGGAGGGCGTTGGGTCGACGGCGTCCCGACGACCTGCGATTGGTGGCACATGGAAGTCGATCCCGGATACGCCAACCAGGGCGGGACCTGCACCTACTCGAACAACTGGATGTGGGCCGCAGACGACGAGGCGTTCACCCAGAACAATGAAGACCTCTACCACTACCGTCTCGTCTCGCCGGCCTTCGCCTGCGGCGAGGACAATCCCTACTACGATCCGGACGGGATGGGCCCGGGCCCGGACAATCAATGGACGGGCGTCGTCGTCGAATCCGACGAATACATCTGCATCAAGGACGAGGTCGGAGACGTGACGGACACGAAGACGCGCGTCTTCGACTCGGCGAAAGGATGCTGGAGTCTCTGGCGGGGAGACAACTACGTTTCCGTCGGCGGCTGCATGTTTTGGAACGTCGACCGCGCTCGGAACTGGTCCGAATTTCTCGGCCCCGGCATCGACTCCATCCAGTTCGCCTGGGATTTCTTCGATCGCTGCGATTACCGAGCCTCCATGGAACTGCCCTGCATGGGCCGGCACACGGGGGCGACCTATCTCGTCGACAACGTCAGCGTCGGGGTGTTCGATTCTCACGGGACCCGTTGGAAACAGGGCGCGAGCCAGCGCTTCGCCGACACGTTTGACCGCTCTCTGTCGATGCACTCCCTTTACCGGGAAAACCCGGACCTGACCCCCACCGTTCCCTGGGAGACGGAGGATTCCCTCACGATCTTCGTGAGCGATCCGGACAAGCTTTATAGCGGCCCTCCCCCGCTCAACTCGGACGTTCATCTTCACTGGCGCATTTCCACCGACTGCGGCGCGACATGGGACAAGGAACCGTCCCGACCGCGCGGTTCCACCGCGTTCCCCACGGTGCCGTGGAACGAGAAAACCATGAACTATTCGCGCGCCCTATCCGGTCCCCATGTGGAAATGGACGCCGAGGTGCTTGTCGGTCTCGGGCCGGAGGAAGGAACGGACGAAACGGACGGCGTCGAACGGTGGAATCGCGTCCACGAGAACGCCGGCGTGTACGCGTCCATCATCACGCGCGGCGACAATACGTGCTACCTGAACGGCGCCGAACTCTGGCCCGAGGGAACGGAGATCGAGTACTTCATGACCGCGAGGGACAGCCTGGACGACCGCGATACCTTCCCGAACCGAAACGCGATCAACCGGAACGCGGAGGAGCTGGTGGAGACCGCGGCCGGCCGGGAACACGACCGGCGGGAAGGATGGCCGTTCATCGTGCGCGTTCTTCCCTGCCCGACATCGGTGCGGCCCCTCCCTTCCGGCCAAAACCACGCGGTTCTTCTGGTCGATTCCTACGGCCGGCGAGACTACGACATCAGCGCGGACCGGGACGACGAAAAGCGCGGCGTCCGCTGCTTCCCCCTTGTCTCTCAGATCTATCGGGAAACCCTGGACCGGCTCGGCGTCCAATACGATTTCTACCGCGCCGGGTACGGCGCGCGGCGCGAATCGGGCCGGGGGCTCGATTCCCAGCCCTGGGCGTGCCAAAGATACGGGGGCGTGCTCAACCACCGGTACGGCATGACGCGGCGGTACCACACGGTCATCTGGTTCTTCGGCGAGTACAACTCCGAGACGGTGCATCCCAGCTCGCAACTCGAGATCCGGGACTATATCGATCGGAACGGTTTGACCTTCCCCGATTCCGCCAATCTCTGGTTGATCGGCGATGATCTCTGCGAGGACGAGATGCTGACCGACCCGGCCTGGACCGATCCCTACGGCGAATATGAGACCGACGGCGCGTACCTCTGGACCACACTCGCGGGATTGAACGGCGTCTCCGGCGGCTGCGACGACGACGACGGCATCTCGCCCCCTTACGGAATGGGGCTCGTGGGACAGGTGGGAACGGTGCTCGCGGGCATCACGGCGGCGCAGGGATACTGGGACTGCCCGATCCGCCACAACCCGGACAAGGGGGCGACGGTCCAAACCGCCACGTCGATTCTGAAGTACGCCACGGACCAAGGACCGTCCAAGTTTTGCACCTCGCTGCAACGCCACCCGACCGGCTCGAAGGTCGTCGTCTCCCTGGTCGGTCTCGAGCTTCTCTGTTCCGAAAGGGAGAGGGACTGCATCGCCCAATGCATTTTAGGACCCGATTGTTTCGGCGCGGGCATTCCCGATCCGATCTCCGACTGCTCCATCGAAGTCGGCACCGGCTCCGGACATGACGCGCCGGAGCGCCTCGCCATCCGCGCCAACCGTCCCAACCCCTTCAATCCGACGACGACGATCGGTTTCGACCTGCCGTGGGAGGACAACGTAACGGTTCGGATTTTCGACGCGGCGGGACGAAGGGTCCGCGAGCTCATGAGCGGAAAGGTCGAAGCGGGCGCGGACCGGCGGGTCGTCTGGGACGGACGGAACGATCAGGGCGAACCGGCGGCGAGCGGGGTCTACTTCTGCCGTATCGAAGCCCGCGGCGAAACGGCGATCCGCAAGATGGTGCTTCTGCGTTAGCGCCGTCAAGACGCGCGGTTTTTCATTCCACGGAGAAGAGGACTTCGCGCGCGTCTTCTTCTCCCGCCCGTTCTCGCTCGGGGCCATCCCCGCGCGAGCGCCCTGGTTTCGAATCGGTTACGACGACTGCGGGTCGCGGGACCGGGAAGGGATCGTCCCCCCGTCCCGATCCCGCGCTCGCCGTTCCCGGATGGCGAGCCGGGATCACGCCCCTTCGCGCGCCGCCTTCACCGCCAGGCCGATCGCGTCGACCATTTTGGGTCTGTAATATCGGGAGCGCTTCACCGTGACCACGTTCGCGTCCGTCACCGGCCAAGCATCCTCTCCCTCGTAGATCGCGCCGGCCGCCTCGAGGAGTTCACGCATCGCCTCCGGACCGGCGACGCGGCGTCCGCGAAGGACGCCCGCGGCGGCGAGCACCTTCACGCCGCGGCACCACCCGCCGATCACGAGCCCCTCCCGTGCGGCCCGACGCACGAGTTCCATCGCCTCCGGACTCGCGAGGAGCCCGGTGTGATCGAGGCCGGGCATGACGACGAGCGCGTCGTAGGCGGAGAGGTCGTCGATCGCGGAAACGAGGCGGTCCACCCGCATGCTGTCGGAGGGGCAGTAATCGACCAGCGAGGAGCACGCCGCCACCGTCGGCTTCACGCCGGCGAAGTCGACCTCCCAGCCGCGCCGCTCCATCAGCGTCAGGATGTTGTGGTTCACGCGGCCGAGGAGCGGGTGGACGTAATCGAGGGCGAGATTGGCGCCGTAGCCGTCGTCGACGAGGGCGAGCACGCGCACGTCCCGAGGCGTGGGAGACGGGCGGTTCTCGTAGAGGCGGATCCGGTCGATGGTGGTGACGGCCAGATCGAGGTCGGTGGAACGCACGAAGGCTACGGAAAGGGTCGCGCCGGGTCGCGGCGCCTCGGCGAGGGAGAGCCAACCCTCGAGCGGATCGGAGCACCAGCGGGTGCGCGGCAGCGCGCGGCCGTCGACGGCGACTCCGCGGATCTCGTGAATCGCCTTCTCGCCGAGGTCGAAGAAGGATCGGCGGCCGTCGCCGGTGAAGACGCGCTTCTCCGGGACGAGGCCGTTCTCGTCGAAGTCGCACCAGGCCACCTGCTGGACCCATCCCGGTTCGTGGCGCCAGACGTATTCGCGCGTGAGCACGCCGTTCCGGTTCTCGAAAACCCCCGCGTGTATCGCCCAACCGCCGCCGGCCAAGTCGAGGTCGCCGTCGCCGTCCGCGTCCCCCCAGGCGAGCGCCGAGGCTTCCGGATAGCGGTCGCTCCGCCAAGAGGGCGTCTTCTCCAACTCGCCCCCCCGGTTCCGGAAAAGGACGAAGCACCCCTCGCCGCGGCCGTACTCACCCACCTCGCATACCGCGAGGTCCGCGTAGCCGTCGTCCTCCACGTCCCCGAAGGCCATCTGCCGTCCGCCGAGGATCGCGGATGTCGTCCAGGAAGGCGTGGTCTCCAGGCGGCCGTCCCGGTTCATGAAGATTCGAATCCCCATGCCGCGTCCGGTGATCGCCAGGTCCTGCCAGCCGTCGGCGTTCACGTCGCCGAAGGCGATATCCACGGTGACGTAGGAGGAATCGGATTCCCAGCCCGGTTCGCCGGCGAAGCCTTTCCCCTCGTTGAAGTAGACCACCACCTTTTGGCGTTTGGCGTTGCGCGGGTCCACGGCGCTGAAGCCCTGGCCGAAGGCGACGTCCACGTCTCCGTCGCCGTCCGGATCACCGACGGCCAAGGAGAAGGCGTTCCCCGGCACGGACCGCCAGAAGGGGGCGGCGCCGAAGGATCCTCCGTCGTTCCGATAGGCCGTGTGAGGTTGGGCGGTTTTCCCCTCCGCGGCGAAACCGAGGTTGGCGTTCACCATGTCCGGGTCCCCGTCGCCGTCCAAGTCGACCAGGCAGAGATTGCCCGAGGCGAGGGTGTCCTCCGACACCCATCCCGGCTCCCTCTCGATCGCGCCGTTCCGGTTGAAGTAGACCTCGTTGGGGTGGTTCGCCACGTCGAGCCCGTTGGCGATCACCAGGTCCGGCCACCCATCGCCGTTCACATCCGCCCACCCGGCGCCGGTCGGGTAGCGTGAGGAACCGACGATCCAGGCGGAGGTGAAGCCGATCTCCGCCCCGGCCGGAAACGCCGCAAGAAGCCCGGCCGTCATCAGAAGCGCCGCCACCACCGCGCGGCCCGTCCTTTTTCCTACTCGGATTTCCTTGCCCCTGCGCATCGATCGATCCTCCGATCCTCTTGCGGCGCCGGAAACGCCGGAGCGCCGCGGCGCGCCCCGGGCGGACCGGTCCCCCGTATCATCCGTCGAGTCGTCGGGAGGCGCGCGCGCTCCGCGCGAGATCACCCCTTTCGGGGGGCGCGGGGGCCGCCGGTGGGAGAACGGCCGGAGTCGTGTACGCCCTTCTCCATCATACCCGCCCCGGATCGCTCCCACAAGCGGCCCACGCCGCCGGGAAAGCCCGAAATGAACCGTTCTCCTCGCCGTTCCGTCTAAAGGATCGATCGTGGTATCCTGGTTTCATGCCCGCCCAGAACGCTTCGAAACTCTTTCCTCGCGAGGGATGACCGATGAAACGATGCGCGCTGCTCATGATCCTCGCCGCGTTCCTCCTCGCCGCTCCGGCGGCCGCCCAGGACGTGGCCTACGAAAAGTACGAGCTGGAAAACGGCATGACCGTGATCCTTCACGAAGACCACTCCCTGCCGGCGGTCTGCGTCAACATCTGGTACCACGTGGGCGCCAAGGACGAAAGAGAGGGGCTGTCCGGCTTCGCCCATCTCTTCGAGCACCTGATGTTCATGGGGACCGAACGGGTGCCGGGCGGTGACTTCGACGAGATCATGGAGGCGGGTGGCGGGTGGAACAACGCCTCCACCGGGCACGACCGAACCAACTACTTCTCCTACGGCCCGAGCGGCCTCCTGCCGACCCTCCTCTGGCTCGACGCGGATCGGATGGAGGATCTGGGCCGGAGCATGACCCAGGAGAAGCTGGACAAGCAGCGGGACGTGGTCCGGAACGAGAAGAGGGAAGGGGAGGAGATGCGCCCCTACGGCGTGGCGGAGTTCGAGGTGAATCGCCTCATGTACCCCCGCACCCATCCCTATCACTACGACGTGGTCGGTACCCACGAAGACCTCGCCGCCGCGTCCCTTCAAGACGTGAAGGATTTCTTCGCCCAGTACTACGTGCCCAACAACGCCTCGCTGGTCGTGGCGGGCGACTTCGACCCGGCGGAAGCCAAGCCGTTGATTCAAAAGTACTTCGGCACCATTCCGCGCGGACCGGATCCACTCCGCGCCGCTTCGAAGCCGGCGCGCCTCGCCGAGGCGAAGCGTGTCGTCTACGCCGACGACGTGCAGGCGGCCCGAACCTACTTGGTCTATCACAGCCCGGCCCGGTTCGGCCCCGGCGACGCGGAGATGGACCTCGCCGCCGAGGTGCTGAGCACCGGCGATGCGGGCCGTCTCTACGACCGGCTCGTCCGGGAGGAGCGGCTCGCCACGGACGTGGCTGTCTTTCAGGGATCGCTCGAACTGGGGTCCCTCTTCTATGTGATGATCACCGCCCGGCAGGGAGCGTCGCTCGACCGGATCGAGGAGATCGCCGACGAAGTGATCGAACGTTTCCGCGAGGAAGGCCCGACCGAGGAGGAACTGGAGAGACATAAGGCGACCTACGAGTTCGCCCAGCTGAACGGGCTGCAATCGCTCGTTAGGAAGGCGAACATGCTGAACACCTACGATCGTTACTTCGGGGAGCCCAACTCCTTCCGCCGCGACCTCGACCGCTACAGAAAGGCGTCCGTGGAAGAGGTGCGCCGAGTAGTTCGCGAAACGCTCGATCCGAAGGCGCGCCTCGTGATGCGCGTGGTCCCCGAGTCGGAGGGGGCGTACCTGGCCGCCCGCGACGAGCGTCCCGGCATGGGCGCCGCCAAGATCTTCCGGACCGAGGAGCCGGAGACCTTCACTCTCTCCAACGGAATCCGCGTCAAGCACTGGCGGCGCGCCGAACTCCCCCTGGTCCGCGTCTCGGCCCTCTTCCGCGCCGGCTCGGCGCACGTCGACGGTGACCGGCCGGGTCTCGCCTTCCTGACCGCCGACATGCTCGACGAGGGGGCGGGAGACCGGGACGCGGTCGCCTTCACCGAGGCGTTGGAGCTGTTGGGCGCCTCCATCGACACCGAAACGGACCGTGAATACGCGCTCGTTGATCTTTCGGTCCTCAAGCGCAATTTCCGGAGCGCGCTCGACCTCTACGCCGACGCCCTGCGCCGCCCCCGCTTCGACGAGGAGGAGTGGGAACGCGTGCTCTCGATCCACATCGAGAAGCTGCTGCAGCAGAAGGACAACCCCGGCGCCGTCGCCTGGCGCGTCGGCCAGCGCGCGTTTTTCGGAGGGGACCACCCCTACGGCCCCCCGCTGCAGGGGACGGAGGAGACCGTTTCCTCGCTGACCGTGGACGATCTACGGGAGGCGCACCGGCGTCTCTTCGCGCCGGGAAACGCGGAGTTGTACACCGCCGGCGATCTGACCCGCGAGGAAGCGGAGCGGGAGCTGGAGCGCGCCTTCGGGGCATGGGAAAACCCGGCCGGCTTCCGGCCCGCCGAGGCGATCGAATATACTCCGCCGGCCAACGGCGCGCCGCGCGTTCTCTTCATCCAAAAGGAAGGGGCGCCGCAGACGGTGATCCGCTTCTTCATGCCCGCCCCCCGCTACGCCGATCCGGACCGGGAGAGTTTCCGCCTGCTCGACACGATCCTCGGCGGGAGCTTCACCAGCCGCCTGAACCGGAATCTCCGAGAGGAGCACGGCTACACCTACGGCGCGGGCTCCCGTTTTTTAATGGAGCCCTCCACCGGTTATCTGATCGCCTACTCCACCGTGCAGGCGGACGCCACCGGCGCCGCGATCGGTGAATTCCTGAAGGAGTTCGAAAGGATGCGCGGCGGCGACATCACCGCCGAGGAGGCGCTCAAGGCGCGGGAGACGAACCGCATGGACGCCATCCAGAGTTTCCAGGGACTCGGCGGCCTGATCCGGACCGCGGAGATCCGCGATCTGAACGGACTCCCCTTCTCCTCCGTCGGCGAGGATTTGGACCGGATCGCCCGCGTCGGCGAGGACGAATTGAACGCGCTCGCGCCCCGATCGGTCCCACTCGATCGGGCTCTTCTGGTTCTCGTCGGCGACCGGGAGACCGTGCTCGGCCAACTAAGCGGTCTCGGTTTGCCGGCCCCGGAGGAGACGGACGCCGACGGCGATCCTCTCTAGTACGCGACGGTTCGGGCCCGGCGCGCCGCCGGGCCCGAACCCCCGCTCCGGCGCTCATTTTCGCGCAAGCGGAGAGAGAATTTTTCGCGTATGGTGGTTTCCGAGAGGAGACATCCGCCTTGCTCGATAGTCCGAAAGGTCCGTCTCTCCCGTCCGATCCTCCGACCGCTTTCCGCGTCGGCGAGTGGACGGTTCGCCCCCGCCTGAACCGCGTGGAGCGCGGCGGAAAGACCAAGCGCCTCGAACCGCGGCTGATGCATCTTCTCCTCCTCCTCGCCGACCGTGCGGGAGAGGCGGTCGGCCGGGGCGAACTGATCGAGGCGATCTGGGGGGACGTGGTGGTGAACGAGGAATCGCTCACCCAGGCCGTCTCCAAGCTCCGCCGCGTGTTCGGCGACGAATCGCGTTCCCCGCTTTACATCGAAACCATCCCCAAAACGGGCTACCGTCTCGTCGCTTCCGTGGACCTTCACGCGGACGACGCCCCGAGCGACGCGACTCCGAGGCGCGGGCGAACCGCGTGGAGGTTGGCCGTCGCCTTCCTGGTTCCTACGGCGGTCCTCGCCGCGGCGCTCCTCCTTCTGCTCCCGGACGGACGGGAAAGCGCGTCCGCCTCTTCCTTTCTCCTCGACGCCGTCCCCTTCACCAGCTATCCGGGACGGGAAATCACGCCGGCGGTCTCGCCGGACGGGCGCGCCGTCGCCTTCGCCTGGGACGCCGGGGAGGAAGAGCGCTACGACCTCTACCTCAAACAGGTGAACACCGAAACCCCACTCCGTTTGACGGACCTGCCCGGCGACGAGTACTACCCCGCCTGGTCTCCGGACGGGACGACCATCGCCTTCTTCGTCGCCGGACCGGAGAAGGACGGCATCTACACCGTTCCCGCCATCGGCGGCCCGTCGCGTCTTCTGGTCCGCCTCGAGGCGGAGGCGTACGGCCTCGACTGGTCGCCCGACGGCGGCCTGCTCGTCTTCTCGGCGTGGGACGCGGAGATCGCCCTCCGCCGTCTGTATTATTACTCTTTCGAGGACCGCGCGATCTCCCCCGCCACCGAACCGCCGGACCTTTCGACCGGGGACATCACGCCCGCCTTCTCACCGGACGGCGGGAAGATCGCCTTTCTCCGCGGTCCGTCCCGAGGGGAACAGGACCTCTTCGTTCTCGATCGGGAAACCGGTTCGACCACCGCCCTCACCCACATGCGACAATACATCCGCGGCGTGGACTGGACGCCCGGCGGCGAAAGCCTCTTTTTCAGCTCCGGCACGGAGCTCGTCGGCGACTTCTTCCTCGGCGAAGCGTTCCTCTCCGGCGCTCCCCTCCGGCGGTACCTCACCCGGGAGCGCCGCGCCCTCCGCCCGAGTATCGCCCGAAAGACCGGCGTCCTCGTCTTCGAGCAACAGATCCTCGAGTGCAGCGTGAATCGTGCCCCTCTCGGCGGGCCGGGAGAGGGCGAGGAGCCGGTCATCCGTTCGACGAGAAGCGACTACGACAGCCGACTCTCCCCGCAGGGGGACCGGATCGCCTTCCTGTCGACCCGGACGGGGCAACCGGAGTTGTTCGTCTGCGGGCGCAGCGGCGAGGACCCGCGGCGGCTCTCCCGTTTCGAGACGGCCGTCCCCAATGCTCCCATCTGGTCTCCCGACGGATCGCGCGTCGCCCTGCGCACCACCTCGGCGGACCGGTCATCGGTCTGGGTCATCGACGTGGTGGACGGCGCGGCCATCGAGCGCACACTCGCCGGTCCCGATGAATACCTGGCGGGATGGACCGGAGACGGGAATGCCCTCTATCTCGTCACGATGGGGAAAGAGGGGGAGACGCTCCAGCGCGTTCCCGCGGACGGCACGGGAGAAATCGTCCCGGTCAGGAATCTGGACGTGATCCGCGCCGCCGAAAGCGCGGACGGCGAATCTCTGATTTTCACGCGGATCGGATCGGGGGGGATCTGGAAAACGCCCCTCGGCGGCGGCCCGGAGGAGACGCTGGTTGACATCGACCATGACGGGGCGCTCCGCTCCTTCTGGAAGGAGACGAAGCGGGGCCTCTATTTCGTCCGGAGCGGATCGCCCCTGTCGATCGGCTTCCTCGACTACGCCGCCGACTCCGTAAGGAGCTTGGGCGCCCTCCCCGCCGGGGAAGGCGCCCTCTTCGGCCTCGACATCGCCCCCGACGGGCGGTCGATCCTGATCGACCGGATCGACCGATCCGAATCGGACCTCTCCCTCGTCCGCGACCTCCCCTGATCCGGATTCTCACCGAATCAGGACGAGCTTTTTCGACTCGTCGCGCCCCTCCGTTTCCAGCCGCGCCAGATAGACGCCGGACGGGACCGGCCGGCCGCGGGCGTCCTTTCCGTTCCAAGAAAAGGCGTGTTCGCCGGCGGGGAGAACGCGATCCTTCAGCACGGAAACGACACGTCCCATCGGATCGTACACGCGGAGCCGGGCACGCTCCTCCCGGGAAAGAAAAAAGACGAGGGTCGTCGACGGATTGAACGGGTTCGGCCGCGCCTCGAGAAAGAGATCGGCCGCGGGGGGCGCCCCCGATCCGACCGCCGTGGCGTCCATGGAGAAGAGAAGGTCGCGCAGAATGGGGGAGTGGTCCGGGTCGACCGTCTCCATAATCACTTTATACTGGAAATAGCGGGCGGCCGGCGAAGGGAGGTCCCCCGGCGCGGTGATCTCCGCGGACCAATCCCCCAAGTCGAGGGGATCGGCGGAGGAGCGAACCCGGAACCGGAGCGACGTTCCGGCGGGCGCGTCCGCCGTCCAATCGACGCCGGTGACGGCTCCGTCGCCGCCGGTGTCCAGCACGGATCCATCCAGCTCCCCGGAGGTGACGAAATCGCTGACTTCGTACCAGACGAACACGCCGGTGTTCCAGGCGCTCCCCAGAATCTCCATCGATCCGTCGCCGTCGAGATCGGCGGCGTGCGCCTTGACCGCCCCGCCGAGGTTGCGGTCCACGTGCCACTTGGTCCACTGGATCGGGTCGCCGCCGCCGTTCTCCCACCACTTGATGTCGTTCAGAACGAACGCGGCCGACACCACGTCCAGGAGGCCGTCTCCGTTCATGTCCGCCGCGTCGACATGGTGCCCCCCCTGCCAGATCGAGTCGATGATCTCCTCGGTCCAGACGATCGGGTCGCCCCCGTCGTTCCGCCAGAGGCTGAGCGTCTGCTGCCAGCAGGTGCCGATCAGGTCCTGGTCGCCGTCGTTGTCGAAATCGCCCGGGCAGACCGAACGGGCTCCCTCGTAGTTTTCCCGGATGACGAACTTGCTCCATTGGAAGGGGGAGCCTCCGTCGTTCCGATACCAGACGATCTGATCCGCCTCCGCCGCGGCGGCGGCGAGATCCTCGTCCCCGTCGCCGTCGAAATCGGCGACCCGCACCGAGTGGACGCCGGCGAGCAGGCTGTCCACGCATTGCTTGGTCCAGGAGAGGGGCGTTCCCCCCTCGTTCCGCCACCAGGCCACCTCGGCGTCGTTCATGGAGCCGCTGATCACGTCGAGCCGTCCGTCCCGATCCACGTCATGGACGCACACCTCGTAGGCGGTCGACCAGTAGGGCTCGATGAGGCGGCGGGTCCAGACGACCGGATTCCCCCCGTCGTTTTCCCAGTAGACGATCCGGTTCAGCGTTCCCGTCGCGTTCCCGACGATGTCCACGTCCCCGTCCCCGTCCAGGTCGGCGGGCCAGACGTCCTGGCAGTGGGCGAAATCGTCGTCCACGGTCTGTTCGGTCCAGGTGGGCGGATCGGTCCCCTGATTGAGCCAGACGAGCACCAGGCCGGAGAAATCCGCGGCGCCGATCACGTCCATGTCCCCGTCGCCGTCGACGTCCGCCGCGTGAACACCGAAGCTCCCCATGTACGCGTCGGTGATGAGCGTCTCCACCGGCACCCGGCGAACCGACCGGAGGGCGATCTGTCCGGGAAGGGCGAGCCAGGAGACGCTGTCGGCGGAATCGAAAACATTCCCCCAGTCGGAAACCGGCCCGACCGTCCCCGGTCCTCCCGACCAGTCGGTCTGGGCCGGATCGTCCGCGGACGCCGACGAAAACGCCAACACAAATAATAACAACAAGATGGGTGATGCGCGCATCAGATGCCTCCTTTCCTGGATTCCCTCGTGCCGGGATGGGGCCGGGCCCCCCGGCGTGTTTCGACGTTCACTCGAACCGTATCGAGGGAGGAGGTTTTTTACCTGGGGGAGTTCTGCAGAATAGGTGAAGATACAGCCCCGAACCCCCGGAACATGTTGGGAAACGTGAAGATCGACTTTGGGAGGCCGCTCGGCGAACAAAAGGCGCCGGGGAAGAGGTTCGAGGGGGATGGAAAGAGGGCGACACCGCCCGCGGCACCGCCCTCCATCCTTACATCCGGTGGATCGATCCTCTCTTCTCTACTCTTCCTGCTCCCGGAACTCGCCGGCCACCTTCTGGAAAATCACGAGCGCCAAGATCCCCACGACCACGTGGACGGCGAGGGTGTACCAGATGTGCTCCGGGTGCCCCCGGTCGATGAAGACGCCGGAGAGGTTGGTGTAGATCACACCGCTCGTCAGCCCGCCGATCCCGACGGAGAGGAAGTTGGAGCCCATGTAGAGCCCCGCCTTCTCCTTGGGCGCGATCCAAGTGATGTACTCCTGGATCCGCGGCGACGAGATCATCTCGCCGACGGCGAAGAGGAAGATCCCGAGGAAGACGAGGGGGGCCGGGCCGGTGCTGGCGAGGCCCAAGGCGACGAAGCCCGTGGCGGCGATGAAGAGCCCCACCAGGAAGGAGGGGATCGGTTTGAACTTCTCGAAAACACGCGAAATGAAGATCTGCACGATCATAATGATATAGCCGGTGTGGGAGATCGTCTCGCCCAGAATCCGCGGCGTTCCGTCCACCTCGTGGGAGAAGAAGTTGGCGAAACCGGTCCCGAAGACGCTCCGCACGGCGCGGTAGAGGCTGGCGGTGTCCACGTTCCGGTCGACATAGACCGCGCACAGGTTGAAGAACGCCCAAAAGGGGAGCCAGAAGAAGAGCCCGAGGAGGACGAGGAACACGGCGAACTTGACGTCCGAAAGGGCGGTGCCGATGTCCTTGAACTTTTGGCCCAGGGTCGCCCCTTCCAGTTCCCTCTTGGGCTCCTTGTAGAAGAAGAGGGTCACGAGGAACATGACGCCTATGGTGATCGCCGCGGCGATGAAGGCGTAGTGCCAGGAAATCGCCCGGAGCTTGCCGGCCACGATGGGGCCGAAGCTGCCGCCTACGTTCACCATGGCGTAAAAGATACCGAAGCCGAGGGTTTTATTGGTGCCGTCCGTCACCGCTCGGACCGTCCCGGAGATGAGGGGCTTGAAAATCCCCGCGGCGAACCCGATGCTGAGCATGGTGAGGGCGATCCCCGAGAAGGACTCGGTGAAGATCAGAAGGAGGATCGACGGCAGATAGGCGACGTACGAAACGATCAGCACTTTCTTGAAGCCGTAGCGATCCGCGAATGTCCCGGAGATCACCGGAATGAAGTAGGAGATCGCCAGAAAGATGCTCTGGATGATCCCCAGCTGTCCCCTCGAGTAACCGAGGTGCTCCATGTAGATCCCGAAGCCGAAATAGATGCCGTAGTAGGCGAATCGCTCCAGGACCTCGATCATGTTGGCGACCCAGAATACCGGCGGATAGGGCGTTCGTTTGCTCATCGGCTACTCCCTGGGAATAGTGAACGTCGATGTTCGAAGCGCCCGAATTGTAGCCCAGCCTACGCCCCCGCCGCCAGATGGATCTTCCCCCACGCGTCGAGAGTCTTTTCGGAGGCCGATCCTCCCCGGTCGCCGCTCGGAGGACCGCCGCGCATGCCGCCCCCGGAGGGACCGCCGCCGCGACCGCCCCGCCCGCCTCCCGGAGGACCACCGCCGCGACCGCCCATACCGCCGCCGCCGCGAGCGGACCGTCCGCCGTTGGGCGCTTCCATCCCGGGCGTCTCCAACCCGACCCCGATCGAAGCGCCCGGCTCCGTACCGATGCCGTAGGGATGATCCGCGTCGCACGGGAGGGGAATCCGCAACTCATAGACGAGCGCCCCCTTCTCCACGGCGAGCGCGACCTCCAGTTTTCCGCCGTTCGCCGCCGCGATGGCGTGCCGTTCGTTCTTGCCGGGGCCGATCACTTCGATCTCGGGCCACTTCTTCCGCAGCTCCTCCCAGGTTCGATCCCCGAGAGAACCGCCGGAAGACGCCCCTCCTTTCCCGGCGCCGGTTTGCAGGGAATCCCCGCCCGGAACGCCCGGCTCCTCCGCGCCGCCCCTCTCGGGAGGCGCGCCTCCGGAACGGCCGCTCCCCGGCGGATAGTGGACGCCGAACTGTTTCTCCTTGCCGCCCGATGCGTCGATCCAGAGCGTGAATCCCCGTCCGAGCATCCGCCTTCTCAGGTCCGTTCCGTCGACGATCAAACAGAGGTAAAGATTCTCCGCGTCGTTGTAGGCGCCCACGCAGGCGCCCGCGTCTTCCAAGTAAACGATCGCGTCCGCCCACTCCTCGTTCCGGCCGTCGACGACCACTCCGCCGTCGCGCCAGAGGGAATCCATCTTCATCCCGCCGCATCCGGCCGCGCCGAATCCCGTGAGAATCGCCGCCGTCGCAAACGCACCGATCGCCCTCGCGCGCCGGTTCATCGATTTTTCATCCATCCTTTTCTCCTTTCCGTGCCGCCGTGAAGGAGCGTCGAATCCCGTCCGCGGAAAAAGAGTACACTCCGGATGTGGCAGAAGTTTGGCGCGGGCGTGGAGAATGGTGGCGGCGGAGACCGCGTGGAGAGCGGCGCGCCGGCCGCCGGCCCGAAACCGTCCCGGCGGGCGACTCGTAGGAATGACCAAACCGCCGAGACCGAATCGACGACGAGAGAGGGGAGGAAGGAAGGATGAAACGCATACTCGCGTTTTTGATCGGCGCTCTTGTTCTTTCCGCCGCGACCGCGTCCGCCGGAGATCCGGTCCGGGACGATCGGGCGGCGCGGATCGACGGCTGGCTCTCCGCCCACGCCGGCATGGACGCCTTCCATGGCGTCGCCCTCATCGCCGACGACGAAGGAGTGCTTCTCGAAAGAGGATACGGTTTCGCGAACCGGGAGTGGGAGATCCCGAACGCCCCGGACGCGCGATACCGGATCGGCTCGGTGACCAAGCAGTTCACCGCCGCTCTGGTGATGCGCCTCGTCGGCGAGGGACGGCTCTCGTTGGACGCGCACCTCTCCGACCTGCTTCCCTGGTACCGAGCCGACACGGGAGCGCGCGTCACACTCCGCCAACTGTTGAACCACACCTCCGGCATCGACCGGAGCGGTGTTCCCCGTCTCATCGCGGAGCGCGCCTGCTCTCCCATGCCCCTTCGCGAGGAGGTGGAGACCTACTGCAGCGGCGATCTGGAATGGGAACCGGGGGAGCGCTTCGGCTACAACAACGCGGCCTACCTGATCCTCGGCGCCGTGATCGAGGAGGTGGCCGGCCGACCCTACGAGCAAGTCCTCGCCGAACTCATCCTGGAGCCGGCCGGTCTCCTTCACACCGGAATGGATCACCCCGAAGTGATTTTGCCGATGCGTGCCGAGGGATACGAGCGAAGCACGGACGGGATCCGCAAGGCTCCCTTCGTTCACGCCACGCTCGCCGCCTCCGCCGGCGGCCTCCGCTCGACGGTGCGGGATCTCTATCGTTGGGACCGCTCCCTCTACACCGACATCGTCCTCTCCGATGAAGCCCGGGAAGAGATGTTCACGCCCGGCTTGGGGAATTACGGCTTCGGGTGGTTCGTGTTGCGCGCTCCGCTCGGCCCGGGAGGCGCCGAAAGAACGCTCATCCGCCACCCCGGCCAGGGGGACGGTTTCTACACCGTCTTCTGGCGCATCCCGGAAGACCGGATCGCGGTCGTGCTGATCGCCAATTTGTATGAAAACGCCCTCCCCTCCATGGCGCAGGGAATCGTCGATATTTTATACGAAAGGGAACCGCGGATGTCCGTCGCCCTCGCGGTCCGGCATGCCTTCGAGGCGGAGGGGATCGACGCGGCGGTCGCGCGATACCGGGAGCTGCGCGTGAGCGAGCCGGAGCGTTACGACTTCGGCGAGAACGAACTGAACGGCCTCGGCTACGCCTTGTTCGGGGACGGCCGCACCGACGAGGCGATCGCCCTCTTCGCACTGAACGCGGAGATGTTCCCCGAATCGGCGAACGCCTACGATTCGCTCGCCGAAGCGCTCGCTGCGCGCGGCGAGATCGAGCGGGCGGTCGAAATGTACGGGCGGGCGCTCGCCGTCGACCCCGGCTTCGAGCACGCCGCGGAGATGCTGAAGCGGCTGGAAGAGCGGTAGGAAAAACGGCGCACGGCGGGACGACCTATTTCCGGCGGAGCCTCGGGAAGAGCATCGGCACGTCGCGCATGTAGCGGGCGTATTCCTCGCCGAAACGTTTCAGGAGGAGGCGCTCCTCGTGGCGACAGAGGAAAACGAGGAAGAGCGTCGCCGCGATCCAGACCGCCGTCGCCGCGAGCGAGAGGCTGAGGAGAAGGAGTCCGAGGTACAGGAGTATCTCGCTCAGGTAGATCGGGTGTCGCACCACGCCGAAAACCCCCTTTCGGATCACCTCCGGCTTCTCCCTCTTTTCGCCGAAGACGATCCGGAGGCCCGTGCGGGCCATCCATCCGGAGATGATCAGGACGGCGACGCCGATCGGCGCGCGGACCACGAAGGGGACGACGCCGTTCCCGCCGGTGGTGGCGCGCAGAAAGAACGCGTCGGCGACCCAAACCGCCGCGAAGAGAACCGCGAAGATCGCCTGCCCGGCGTCGCCGAGGCGGTGCTCCCCGGTCAGCGTCTCGTCATGAGCGCGCGCCCCCCGGCGTCCTTCCGGCATGAATCGTTTCCCCGCTTTACTCTTTTGCTCGTAAACGCACGCGCGCCCTTACACGATGTGTCGGCCCGTGCGCGTACGAAGGATCCGTGCTTCCCACATTACCGCAAGAGCACCATCTTCCGCGTCTCGCGGTGACCATCCGCCTCGAAGAGGGCGAAGTAGATCCCCGACGCGACCGCTCGTCCGCTCGAATCCAGTCCGGTCCAGCGCGCCTCGAAGGAGCCCGCCTCGTACCGCCCCTCGGCGAGCACCGCCACCCTCCGCCCCCGCACATCGTAGATCGCGAGCCGCACGGCACCCGCCCGGGGAATGTCGAAGCGGATCGCCGTCGTCGGGTTGAACGGATTGGGACGGTTCGCGTGGAGCCGGAAGGCCATCGGCGGCGGTGCGTTCCCTCCCTCGCCGACGGCGACCACCGTGCACGCCGCCGGACGCGCGCCGATCCGCCCGCAAGAGGGCTGCTCCGCCTCGGCGCAGGGGGACTTGGCGTCGATACCGTAGGGGTCGTTCGCGTTCCCATCGACCGTGCAGAAGAACGGATCGGCGGAGAAGTTGCCGTCGACGCCGAGCTGGTCGGCGATCCTCCCCGTCCAGTCGCCCCCCGAGTTCCCGTAGATATCGCAGCAGAAGAGGTAGGGATCTCCCGTGCCGATGACCCGGAACGCCGACCCTCCTTCGTGGAACGCCACGATGCTGTTTTCGTAGACCTGGGTGCTGTTCTCGAGGCCGATCCCGCTCCCGTCGGCCGAATCATAAGAGACGTTCCCCACGATCGTGCACCGGGAGAAGGTCGCCAGGGAGTGGTTGCCGAATATGCCGCTCACGAGATCCGCCGAGTTCTCCGCGACCACGCACTGATCGAATGTGGTCGTGTCGCGGACACAGTAGATCCCCCCCCCGATCCCCGTGCTTCCGCTTACCGCGTGATTATCCTCGAAGAGACACTCGGTCACCGTCGGGGAGCAGTAGGCGATATACAGGCCTCCCGCGCGGTAACCCGAACTGTTGCCGACGAATCGGCAGTTGTGAATGGTCATGTCCGTCTGATAGACACGAAGCCCGACTCCGAGCAGGTCGGGAGAGTACCCTCCGGTGATCGTGATTGCTTCGAGGCGGGGTGGGTCGCTCAGTTGGGAGGCGCGAAAGACCCGCCCGAGCGAGTCCGCATCGACGATCACGTCCGCCGGGTCGCCCGTCCCGCCGCGCAGGACCACACCCGCCTTCAGTTCGATGTCGTGTTCGTAGTACGTGCCCGCGGCGATCTCCACCGTGTCCTTCTCCCAGGCGGAGTCGAGCCCCGCTTCGATGGTCGGCGCGGCGACCGGCACCGTCCAAACCCGCGGCGCCCGTCCCACCACCACCTCGACCAAAGCGGAATCGATCCCGCCGAGACAGTCCGTAACCAGATACCGGATCGAATCGGTTCCGGCGAAGGAGGGACTCGGTGTGTAGGTGATCGTCGTGTCTCCCGGATCGACGGAGGCGTCTCCGACCGTCGCGTCAAGAGAAACGGCGACGATCCGGAGAGGGTCCATGTCCGGGTCGGAATCGTTGGCGAGCACGTCGATCACGATCGGCGTCACCGCGTCGGTGCTCTCCGCGTCCGCCGCCGCCGACGGGTCCTGGTTCGCGGCCGTGCTGTCCACGGCGACCAGGGCGAAGGCGTCCGACTCAATCTTCGGCCGGAGATAGCTCGATTCGGAGCCGAGACCGGAATAGCAGTCGAATCCGTCCCGCGTCGCGCGCCCGCCGAAGACCACCACCGCGAAGCTATCCCCTTCCAGCGGTTCGAAGCCGTTCCAATAGGTGACGTGCATCCCGCCGCCGAGGGTCGCGTCGCCGGAGATCGCCAGGCGGTCGTACTCGGTCCCCGCCGCCGTGCCCCCCAGCTCCACGCGGATCTCGCTCGTCGCCCCGGAAACGAAATCGCCGAGGAAGGTGAGGATCCCGGGCGATCCACCGGGTGCGAAGATCCCGTCTCCGGTGAAGGTCCCGACGGTGTTGTCGAAGGTTCCCGTTCCGGAGAGGACCGCGTTCTCCTCGTGCAGGAAGGTCCCCTCATTCACGATGGACGAGCCCGGGCCGTCCAGCTCCGTTGTTCCTTCGTTGGTAAAGGTTCCAGATGGGTTGATCCGGGTCTCGCCGCGGACGATCCACTCTCCGGACGGCTCGTTCGTCACGTCGCCGTCTACCACCAGCTCGCCATCCTCCTTTATGGTGATGGAGCCGTCGTTCGCCGCCGTGGAGGCGCTGTCCAGATCGATCGCGGCGCCGCTGTCGACGCGCACCTCCCCCCCGTTATCGAACGTCCCCTCGATATCGAGCGCCCCCGCCTCGGCCAGGATCGCCCCGTCGCCGGGATCCTCGAAAAGGTTCGCGAAGGAACAGCCGATCCGGCTCGTCGCGCGCGACTTCGCCGGCGGATCGATCTTGCGGACCGTCCCGCGGTTTCGGAAGGTGCCGGTCCCGTCCAGGTCGCCGCCGGAGAGGATCACCTCGCCGCCGACGCGGTTGACGAAAATCGTCCCCTCCCCCTGCACACGGAGGGTCGCCCCTTCCTCGACTTCGATCACGCCCTCGTTGTTCTGGCCGCCGTTCTGGTTCGGACCGTCCCCCGGATCGAGGAGCATCTCCGTCGTGTTCCGCACGAAGCAGGAGCCGGCGTTGGCGAACTCCCCTTCGATCTCGAGCGTCCCGTCGTTCACGACGATCGCCCCGTCGCCGGGATCCTCGAAGAGGGTCTCGAATCCGCACGCGATGGAGCCGGTCGAGCGGCCGCCGCGGGGCGTCTCGTCCTTCATGAGCGTTCCCCGGTTCCGGAAGAGGCCCGGTCCGGTGATGTCGCCCCCTTCGAGCACGAAGACGCCTCCGACCTCGTTCAGGAAGATCGTCTGCTCGGGACGGATGTCGAATGTCGCGCCGTCTTCGACGACGCAGACCCCCGAATTGGTGATCCCTTCCGCCTGCACCGCGCCGTCGCCCGGATCGAGCATCATCGTCGCGGTGGTGCGCACCATGAGCGACCCGGCGTTCGCCAGCTCGTCCTCGATCGCCAGGGTTCCGCCCGCCACCACGATCGCCCCGTCGCCCGGATCGTCGAACACGTTCAGGAAGGAGATGGCGATCGTTCCGATGGCGCGGCTTTTCCCGCCGTCGTCCTCGTTCCGCACCTCGCCGCCGTTGATGAATGTCCCCTCGCCGATGATCGATCCGCCGACGAGACGGATCAGCCCGGTCGCCTCGTTGGTGAAAACCGCCGAGGGATCGAGGCCGATCTCGATCGCCGCCTCGGAACGGATCTCGATCTCGCCGAAGTTGCCGCCGCCCGCGAGGAGGGTGAGCGTGTCCGACTCGATCACCAGCTTGTTCTCCGCCCGGCCGCCGCCGACGGTGAGGGAGTAGACGGTGGTATCCATCGCGACGACGACCACCGTGCTCTCCGCCGAGACGATCCGGACCGCGTCGGAACTCGTCGGCACCCTCGCCGGATCCCAGTTGGCCGGGTCGCTCCAGGAGACGCCGTCTCCGCCGCCGCTCCAGTTCACCACCGAGCCGCCGCAGCCCGCAGGACGGGCGCCGATCACGCCGCGGGGCGATTGGAGCGCGCAGGTGTCGATCGCGCAGGGGGAATCGTCGCGGAGCGCCAGCGAGTCCTCCGGGCTTTCGGAGCCGCAGAACATCGGGTCGGCGTGGAAGTTGCCGTCCACGCTGTCCAGCGCGGCGAGGCTGTCGATCCAGTCGCCGCCGTCGTTTCCGTAGATGTCGGTGCAGGTGATGGAGACGGGCGCGGTGAAGTCGCAGGAGAACGCCTCACCGGTTTTGTTGAAAGCGATGATGCAGCGGTCGAGAGAGGGGTAACCGGACGCGCTCAGGATACCCGCTCCGAACGGCGCGTCGTTGAACGCGATGGTGCAGTTCGAAAAGCCGACCGTCGCCCCGCCAAGCTGGACGCCCCCGCCGTAGTTGAGCCCCTCGTTCCCGACAATGACGCAACCGGTCATGCTCCCCTGATCGGCGAAGGAAACACCGCCGCAGTAATTGGCGGTATTGCCGGAGATCTCCGTTTCCACGACCGTCGCCCGGCTCAAAGAGGCGAAACTCGCGCCCCCTCCGGCCGTGCCGCCTCCCACTCCTTGGTTCCCGCTCACCAGGCAGCTTTCGACCCGGACCGCGCCGTCCGTGGCAAAGATCGCGCCCCCATGGTTCGTCACGGTGTTCCCCTGGAAGACGCAGTTCCGCAGGATCACGCTGTCCTGGCTCGTGTAGATTCCGCCTCCGTTCTCGCTCGTATTATTCGTGAAGATACAATTCTCGAATAAATGATAGCCTATGGTCCTGGCTCCCCCGCCTTGGTCGACCGACTCGTTATCGGTGAAGACGCAGTTCCGGAAGGTGACGGAGTCGCCAAAATCGCAGAAGTACCCGCCCCCGAGGCCGTCCAAACCGCTCCCGGAGGCGTTCCCGCCCGTCAGGGTCAGGTCTTCCACGAGAATCCCTTCGTCTTCGGTCAAAAACACACGGCCCAGATCCTGGGCGTCCACGATCACGTCCGCCGGGTCGCCCGTCGCGCCGCGCACCGTCCGCCGCGAGGGAATGTCGAGATCATGTTCGTGGTAGGTGCCCGCGGCGATCTCCACCGTATCCCCCGCCGCCGACGTGTCGAACGCCGCCTGTATCGTCGGGGCTTCGGAGGGGACGTACCACGTCCGCCAGCAGTCGCCGGCGCCGAGAGCGCCGATCCGCCCGCAGCCGGGGGCGGCGAGGCAGGGGGATCCGGCGTGCAGATGGAGGTCCCCCGCGGCCAGGTTGCAGAAGACCGGGTTGGCGCGGATGTTGCCGTCCGTACCCTCCAGTCCCTCGATGCACCCGACGTAGTCCCCCCCCTCGTTGCCGTAGACGTCGCAGCAGGCGAGGATGCCGTAGGCCGCCGTGTCGCTCATCGCGATCCCCGCGCCTCCGTCGTTCCAGGCGACAATCACGTTATTCAGTTCGATCGCGAAAAGCCCCTCCGCTTCGATGTAGATCGCCGCCCCGGCGGGCGCTTCGTTCCCCCCGAAGGTGGAGGAGGTGATCGGCGGCGTGACGTACGAACCGTACAGGGCGCCGCCGGCGAAGGAGGCGGTGTTCCCGTGGAAGACGCAGCTGTCGATCCGTACGGACGACCTGTCCACGTAGAAACCCCCGCCGGTGCTGTCCGCGCCGGTCGCGACGCCGCCGGTGACGGTGAAACCGCGGAGGAAGGTGGTCTGCGTGTGGCCCGCCTCGAGGGCGACCAGCACCCGCCCGGTCCCCTCGGCGTCGATGATGGTCGACGCGGGTCCGGAAGGAGCGATGAGCGCGACATGACCCTTCATCTCGATCGGAAAGGCCTCACCGTTGGTGGAGGGAGAATAGGTCCCCGCCGCGACGACCACCGTGTCCCCCGGCCCGGCGGAGTCGATCGCCGTCTGAATCGTCGCGTAATCGCCGGGCACGTGAATCGCGTGCGCCCCGTTCACGCCGATCCGGATGTTGTCGAAGAAGGGATTCGGCCGGGAGGGATTCGACGCGCAGTCGCAGCCGCTCCCGTCCGGACAGAGATTGAGGAAACCGAAGACGAGGCGGACCGAGTCGGCGTCGGCCGGAATCGTGGTGTCGCCGATCGCCTCGAAACGTCCGAAGAGGCGGTCCCGCCAGCAGGTCGGAGAGCCGGTGTAGTAATTGGCGTCCTTGCCCACCCGCGGAGACCACTCCGGTCCGTTCCCGGCGTCGTAGGGGTAGTAGGACCATCCGACCTGCCAGTATTCGCAGCTCCCGCTGGGCAGATCGGCGTAGATGTCGTAGTCGGCGAAGATCACCCAGGGCCCGGCGCCGAGGGAGGACACGGGCACCGGCGGCGAGAACGCTTCGGTGAACTGGCCGTCCGGATGCTGCCGGGAGCCGTCGTGCATGGCGAGGATGCTGTCCCGGAGGCCGCAAACCGAATAAGGGGGGAGCGAGTAGTGATGTTCGTTGTCGGCGAGCAGCCAGGCGCCGACCCCCTCGAAGGAGCCCGGGGTGAACCCCTGCGGGCCCGTTTCGAAATCGTAGCTCCGGTTCCCTCCGACGATGTTGTTCGTCAGCAGGATGTCGTCCACGCAGAAGGGGCCGCTGGTGCAATCGTATATCCCGTCCTCGTCCGAGTACCCCGAATCGGAGACGAAGAGGAATCGGATGTGGAAGGCCGCCGATAGCCCGCCGGTGAGGGTCTGGAAATCGACGGTCCGGCTGAAGGAGGAGGGGATCGAGGGGGAGCCGTCGACCCCGTCGAAGGTCGCGATCGTGTCCATCACGCCGAGTGAGGGGAAGTCGACGATGACGTAGACGAAGTCATAGTCCTCCTCGGTGTCGGCGAAGTAGATGAAATCGACGTCCACCGATCCGCTTCCGTCGTAGGTCAGCTCGGGACCGTCCACCCACTGCTTCCACAGATTGCCGTAGCCGAGGCCGTTCACCCATCCGGCGGAGTCCGCCTGGTCCTCGTAGAACCCGCACCAGATGCTCCCGTATCCGCTCAGGACCGGCTCCGGGATCGTGTTGTCGTGGCCGTACCATTCGGACGGGTCGATCCAGCGGAAGGCGGTGAAGTCGCAGGCGGTCCGGTCTTCCGCGGCCCACCCCTCGAGGGGATCGGCGGCGCCGTGATCGAAGGTCCAGACCGAGTCCTCCACCGCCGCGCCGGTGATCGGATCGTAGAAGCCGAACCAGTGGACGTCCGGTTCATTCTCCCGCGGGAGGGGTGAGGGGCGCGCGCCGTCCCCTTCGATTCGTTCCGCGCCGGGCCTCTCCTGAACGGCGGGTAGAGCGCCGTCCGAGCGCGGGACGAAGGCGATGAAAAGGAGGGGAAAGAGGGTGAGACAAATCGACCTGCGGAATATCCGGGATTGCATGGTCCACCTCGCCGCTCGTCGCCGGCGGAACGCCGGGACCCGGCTTCCGATCCGCACGGAGAAGGGCGACGGTCGTCGCGTGCGCGGGGACGGAGGCGCGGCGATCCGGAGAACCGGCCGGGATCGTGTCCTTGTTTGTTTGCAGCTAAATTAAAGCGGGCCGGCACTCCCCGCCGGGGGATCACGGGCGCGCTCGTTCGGCAATAGAGTAGAATCGACGACGGGGGGTGAGGAAATCGGTGGTGCGATGTGTTTCAGGCTTTTCCCCGGCTCACCGTCTACCGATTGTCTTTCCTATTGTATCATGGATTGGCCGTATGCGGGCGAGGAGCCTCGCAGGCGATGGAATCTTAACAAATCCGATCGCGTGGATACTCTATCTTGATAATCGAGACGGGGGGCGGATCGGATCGGCCGCCGGAAGGGGCGGAGATCGACGAAGCGGGGGAAACGGAATGAACGACGGAAGAGAGCGCGAGAGCCTCGGGACCATCGCCCTCATCTTTTTGCGGCTGGGGCTGACCGCCTTCGGCGGGCCTGCGGCGCACGTCTCCCTCATGGAAGACCAGTTCGTGCGGCGGCGAAGGTGGCTTTCGACGCAGCACTTTCTCGACCTGATCGGCGCGACCAACCTGATCCCCGGTCCCAACTCCACCGAGATCACCATGCACCTCGGCTATGAGAGGGCGGGACGGCGCGGACTCTTCGTCGCGGGCGCGGCGTTCATCCTCCCCGCCGTCGCGCTCACCGGCGCCTTCGCGTGGTTCTATGTGCGCTACGGAGCGCTCCCCGCGGTGGAGCCCTTCCTCGCCGGGATCAAGCCGGCGGTAATCGCCGTCATCCTCGGCGCCCTCCGCAAGCTGGGCAAGAAGGCGATCATCGGCGCGCACACGGCGGCGCTCGCTCTTTTCGTCGCCCTCCTCACCGTGGCCGGAGTGGAGCCGGTGTTCGCCCTCCTCGCCGGCGGCGCCGCGGGGATGCTCGGCCACGGGCTTTTCGGCCGGCACGGGACGAAAGGCGTCTCACTCGCGCTCCCTGCGCTCCGCGCTCCCACGGCGGGCGAGACGATCGCCGCGGGCGGCGTAGCCGGCGCCGCGGCGGGAGTTTCACTCCTCAAGCTCGGTCTCGTCTTCCTGAAGGTGGGTGCGGTGCTCTACGGGAGCGGTTACGTGTTGATCGCCTTCCTCGAAGGGGACCTGGTGGGGAAGTACGGCTGGTTGACGCGCACGCAGCTTCTGGACGCGATCGCCCTCGGACAGTTCACGCCCGGGCCGGTCCTTTCGGCGGCGACCTTTATCGGTTATGTGATCGCCGGTGCGCCCGGAGCCGCGGTGGCGACCATCGGCATCTTCCTCCCCTCCTTCTTCATCGTCCTCCTTCTGAACCCGGTGATCCCGCGGCTCCGGCGGTCCCCCTGGACCGCCGCCTTTCTCGACGCGGTAAACGCGGGCGCGCTCGCACTGATGGCGATCGTTACGATTCAGCTCGGCCGGGCTGTGCTTCTCGACCCGCCGGCGTGGGCGATCGTGATCCTCGCCTCCGTGGCGGTCCTCCGTTTCCGCGTCAATCCGGTCTGGATCATTCTCGGGGGCGCCCTGTTCGGGTCGATCTGGCGGCTGGCGGTATAGGACTTCCGGGGAACGAACAGCTCCTTCACGTCCCCCGCGCTATTTTTCGACAAGAAGGGACCGCTATCACTCCTCTTCCCCGCGAATCTCTTCGTCCTTGCCGTCCTCTTCTTCGGACGGCCATCCATCACCGCCGAACGCCTCCGGAGGGATGCCGAGCCCCTTGGCCCTCTTCTCCCACATCCGGCGCGCCACCACGCGCATATCCACCGCCCGGTCCATCTCGTCGACGATCTCCAGGCCGAGCAGCGTCTCGATCACGTCCTCGAGCGTGACGATCCCCGCCGTGCCGCCGTGTTCGTCCAGAACGACCGCCATCTTCTCCCTCTTTCCGACGAGAGAATCGTAAACCGCGGAGAGCGGCTTGTTGCGAAACACCAGCGGTATGGGGCGAGCGATCTCCGCGAGGGGGACGTCCAACCGGCCCCGGGCGTGGGCGTTCAGCACGTCGCCGCGGAGGACGAAGCCGGTCACGTGGTCCAGGTCGTCCCGGTAGACAGGAATGCGGGAGAAGAAATTGTCGCCGTGCCGCGCGACGTACTCGGCGACGGTCCCCTCCTCCGGGAGGGCGAAGACGACGGTGCGCGGCGTCATCACGTCGCTCACCACGATTGAACGGAGGCGGAAGAGGTTGTGGAGAATCTTCGATTCCCGCTCCCGGAGCTGTCCCTCTTCGCGGCCGAGGTCGGCCATGGCCGCGAATTCCTCCCGGCGGAGCCCCAGAAGAGGCTTCTTGCGACGCGTACTCCTCGTGATAAAACCGGAGACGACGACGAAGGGATACATCAGAACCATCACGGCGGAGATGATCCTTCCCATCACGGGCGCGAGCTCACGCCAGTAAGTCGCGCCGATCGTCTTGGGGATGATTTCGGAAAGGAAGAGGATGAGGAGGGTGAGGATCACCGAGACGAGACCGACCACCCGGCTGCCGAAGACGATCGCCGCCTGCGCTCCCGCGCCCGCCGCGCCGATCGTGTGGGCGATGGTGTTCAAACTGAGGATCGCCGCAAGGGGACGCTCCACGTCCGATTTGAGCCGGCGCAGGACGCGACCCGATTTCCGTCCCTCCCTCTCCAGTGACACGATGTAGGAGGCCGAGACGCTGAGAAGCACCGCCTCGGCGATGGAGCAGAGGAAAGAGACTCCGAGGGCTAAGGCGACATAGAAAAAGAGAACGGCCATGGAATCCCGTCACGGTGTTCGCGCGGAAAACGGACCCGCGTTCCCGCTCCGACCCGGCCGGATCGAGTCCGTCCCACCCGCGGTCTTCCGTGAATATAACGGTCCCGGAGCGCGGCGTCACCCGGAACCGGAAAGGGGACCGGAAGAAAAGAAAGAGGATGCGTAAAAAGCCCCGGAAAGATCTCTCCTCCGGGGCTTCGGGTCCGTCCGGCCGCCGTTCGCTAAGGACGGCCGGTCGGTCGAATGGCGACGGCGCGGCCGCGCGTTTGCTTTGGGAGAGCGACGGCGCGGATCCGCCTCGTCCGGCCCTTTCCTTTTTGGAGATAGAAAAAGGAGGGGGGTCCGTCAAGAGGAGCCGCAACGATTCACCGCCCCATCCAAGCGCGGGGATCGCGGGAACGGGCGTCACCTCTTCGATGAGAGGCGGCCGGACCGTCGATGCGACGCATTTTTTTCGACCCGAAAGGGGCGGCCGGGGGTATGATTAAAAAAGGAAATCACCCGCGGCCGTGATCCGCGGCGGCGTCCGACTTCGGGCGGGAGAGGGCGCCGGGCGAGGTTGGGACTCGCCGTTCGGGGCACGCCCGGAGAGGAGGTGGTCCGGTGCAATCTGACTGTTGCGGCATAGTGGAGGTGGCGTCCCCTTAAGGGGCCGGTTTCCACGCGCGCGTGGCGCTGCGCGGTTCGCCTCGAGGAGGGGGAACCCTACGCCACCGAAGCTGACGCTCATGCGGCTCCGCCCCCACGGGCGGAGTCGCTTTTTCACGACCCCGCCCCGACCGGCGGCGGGGAAGCCATAGAACGGGAAAGGGAGCGGATGACCGGTCGCCCCCGCGGCGACGGGTTCGACGGTTCCACTCTTGACGCGGCGCGCCCGGGGATGTGCAATGGAGGGGCATCGCCCTCCGGGGGGGAGGGCGCTCTCGTTTAGACCCCGGCCCGAGGGATGACGGACCGATGAAAGACGCACCGGAGAAAACCCCCGCCGAGCGGTCGCTCGACCCGGCGGACTGGGATACCTTCCGCGATCTCTCCCATCGCATGCTCGACGTCGCGCTGGATTACATCCGCGACGTGCGCGAACGACCGGTCTGGAGCCCGCTCCCCGCCGATCTGGAGCGTTCCCTCGCCGAACCGCTCCCCGTCGAACCGCAGGGGGCGGAGCGGGCCTGCGACGACCTGCGCCGCCTGATCCTTCCCCACTCCACGGGCAACATCCATCCCCGCTTTTTCGGATGGGTGCACGGCTCCGGCACGCCGGGTGGAATTCTGGCGGAAATCTTCGCCGCGGCGATGAACTCCAACGTGGGCGGCCGCAATCACGGCGCCGTCTACGTGGAGCGGCAGGTCCTTCGTTGGGCCGCCGAACTCTTCGGCTTCCCGCCGGGATGCGGCGGCATCGTGACCAGCGGCACCAGCATGGGCAACTTGATCGGCATGGCGGTGGCGCGGAACGACAAGGCCGCGGGCGACGTCCGAGCCGGCGGTCTCCGCGCCGGCGGCGAGCGCCTGACCGCCTACGCGTCGGAAGAGGCCCACGTGTCGGTGGCGAAGGCGATGGAGATCCTCGGCCTCGGCGGGGAGAATCTCCGCCGCGTCCCGGTGCGCGACGACTTCACGATGGACACGGAGGCGCTGGACAAGGCGATCGTCCGAGACGCGGCGGAGGGGCGGCTCCCCTTCTGCGTCGTCGCGTCCGCCGGAACGGTGAACACCGGCGCCATGGACGACCTCGGCGCCATCGCCCGCATCTGCGCCGACCACGGCCTCTGGATGCACGTGGACGGCGCTTTCGGAGGTCTCGCCGTTCTGAGCGACCGGCTACGCGATCGCCTGCGGGGCGTGGAGAAAGCCGACTCGATCGCCTTCGACTTTCACAAATGGATGCACGTCCAGTACGACGCCGGTTGCGTGCTGGTCAATCGAAACGACCTTCACTTACAAACCTTTTCCTCCCGCCCCGACTATCTCCTCCCCGCCGACTCGGGGCTGGCCGGAGGCAATCCCTGGTTCTGCGAGTACGGCCCCGAACTCTCCCGCGGCTTCCGGGCGCTCAAGGTCTGGTTCCTGATGAAGGAGCACGGCCTCCGCCGCATCGCCGAGAAAATAGAGGACAACTGCCGGCAGGCGGCGCGGCTGGCGAAGCGTGTCCTCGCCGAGCCGGCGCTCGAGCTTCTCGCGCCGGCGTCGCTGAACATCGTCTGCTTCCGTTATCAGCCGCCCGGCGCCGACGAAAAGCGTCTCGACGAACTGAACGGCCGGATCGTGGTCCTCCTCCAGGAGAGAGGGATCGCCGCCCCCTCCACCACACTCCTGCGAAACCGACTGGCGATCCGTGTCTGCCTCACCAACCACCGCACCGTCGACGCCGACCTGGATATGCTCGTCGACTCGATCCTCCGCATCGGCGCGGAACTCACCGCCGCCGAATAAACCCGCTCCTTCAACGGTATTCGAAACACCGTGCCGATCCCCGCGCGACCCGCCACGGAATCCGACAACCGGACGGAGGAGCCGCCGGGCGCAGTCATTTTTCCTTTGGTGACGACGCGCCGCCACCGGTACGATGGGACCGGATGAAAGGCGTCCCAACACGAATTCCTTCGAGGTGAATCATGTCGATCTCTTACACGGGTCCGCTCGGCCGCGGGTGGCGCAGAATGAAGCGTCTCCTCTTCTCTCCTCTCGATCCGGTCAAATGGTTCATCATCGGCTTCACGGTCTGGCTCGCCGAACTCACCGACTTCACCGGGGCGGGCGGAAACGGCGGTTCCGGATTCCGTCAACGCGGCGGTTCCTTGGGCCACGTCTACGACGGCGCCTCCGACCGGCTCGGCGAGGTGCTCGCCGGCGGCGTGGCGGCGGCGATCATCGCCTTCATCGTTATCATCGCCCTCTTCTTCTTCCTTCTTTTCCTGTGGCTCAGCTCGCGCGGCCAGTTCCTTTACCTGGACAATCTGGTGAACGACCGCGCTTCGGTGCGGGATCCCTGGAAAAACTACGCCAAACTGGGCGACTCCCTTTTCCTTTGGCGGCTCGTCTACACGCTGATCTGCATGGTCTCGGTAGTCCCCCTCACCGCTTTCGCCGCGCTCTCCGTGCTCCCCATCGCCGTGCCGAGCCTCCCCGCCGAGCTGGGCGTGGCCGGATTCATCTTCCTGGGGAGCGTGATCGGCGTGCTCATCGTCATCGCGACCTACGTCGATTTCTTTCTGCTCCACTTCGTCGTCCCCGTCATGTACAAGCACGGATTGCGGGCGACGGCGGCGTGGCGCACCTTCTGGCCGGTTCTTAAAGAACACGCCTGGGAGTTCGTTCTCTACGGCCTCTTCTACCTCGTCTTGCACATCGCCGTGCTCATTATCACCACGACCTTCGGCTTCCTGACCTGTTGCGCCGGCTTCTTGCTGCTCCTTCTCCCCGTCGTCGGGACGACGATTCTCCTCCCGGTCCACCTCACGCTGCGCGGCATGGATCTGGAGTTCCTCGCCCAGTTCGGCGAAAAGAGCGACCTGGTCTCCCATTTCCCGGAAAACCGGCCGGCGGAAGGGAATCGGGATGCCCAGGCGAGACCCGCCCGTGGCTGAAAAGCGCCGAAAGCACTCATTCGGGTCTTCCGGCGGGGCGCCCGGGGTTCTTTCCTTGACAACCACCCCGCCTTCGCCTATTGTGTTTAGTGTATGTGGGGTACTCCTTCCGAATCGACTCGCCGTTGACGCCCCCGTTGAATCGTATGTCGGTCAAGGAGACAAGTTCCCGAGTGCGCGAGCGGGCCGAACGGGCCCGCTGCCCGTAGGATCGGTTCCGCGCGGGGCTCTTTGCTCGCCGGAGACCGGCGGTTGATCGTTAGGGGCGGTACGGAGCGTGAATACGAGATGAGACTGTACGTCGGCAACCTTCCCTTTAGCGCGACCGAAGAGGATCTGCGCTCCCTTTTCTCCCAGCACGGCACCGTTGAGGACGTTCACGTCGTTACCGATCGCCAAACCGGCAGTCCCCGCGGCTTCGGTTTCGTCGAAATGGACGATACGGGCGGCGAAGCCGCCATCAGCGCCCTGAACGGCGCCGACATGAACGGACGCAACCTGAAGGTGGATAAGGCACAGCCGCGCCGCTGACACGGCGCACACACGATCGGGCGGGGCCCACCCCGGTGGTCCCCGCCCGCCATGACCTCGCCCGGCGGGGCACAAGGGCGACGAGCAGGCGCCCGAACACAACTCGGTCTGCAACGGAGGGGAGGTAGCGAAATGAACGTTCTTCTTCTCTCTCCCAAGACCCCGGACACATTCTGGAGCTTCCGGCACGCTCTTCCTTTTATATCCAAAAAAGCCGGGTCGCCCCCTCTCGGCCTTCTCACCGTCGCCGCCCTCCTCCCCCGTTCCTGGAACCTCGAACTGGTTGATCTCAACGTAACCGACCTTTCCGACTCATGGATCCTGTGGGCCGATTACGTCATGATCAGCGCCATGCTCGTTCACCAGGAATCGGCGCAGGCGGCCGCATTGCGCTGCCGGGCTCTCGGACGTCCGGTGATCGCCGGCGGGCCCCTCTTCACCATCCGGCACGAGGATTTCCCGGAAATCCCCCACTTCGTCCTCGGCGAGGCGGAAGAGTTGATGCCGGAGCTTGTCGCCGACATGCTGGCGGGCCGCGTGCGTCCGATCTACGAGGCGGAGCGCCGCCCGGACATGAAGAACGTTCCGATCCCCCGGTGGGACCTGGTGAATTTCCGGGATTACGCGTGCATGCCGGTCCAGTTCTGCCGCGGCTGCCCCTACGACTGCGAGTTCTGCGACGTGATCGTTTTGAACGGCCGCACGCCGCGGACGAAGTCGTCGGACCAGGTGATCGCCGAGCTGGACGCGCTCCGCGAGGCGGGATGGAAGGGTTCCCTCTTTCTCGTGGACGACAATTTTCTCGGGCACAAACCACGGGTGCGCGAGCTGCTCGTCCGCATGGTCGAATGGCGCAAAGCCACCGGCGCCCGCATGGACTTCCTCACCGAAGCCTCCGTCGATCTGGCGGACGAACCGGAGCTGCTCCGCCTGATGGTCGAGGCGGGATTCAAGAAGGTCTTTCTGGGTATCGAAACGCCCGACGTGGACAACCTGGTCTCTTGCAACAAATTACAGAACACGCGTCGCGACCTCGGCGAGGCGATTTCCGCGATCCAGACCGCCGGCCTCGAGGTGATGGGTGGATTCATCATCGGGTTCGACGGCGACACGGCCGACGTTTTCCGGCGCCAATACGATTTCATCCAGAGGACCGGCGTGGTGACCGCCATGGTGGGTCTCCTCACCGCCCTCCCCGGGACCCGTCTCTATAAAAGGCTCGCCGCCGAGGGCCGCCTCCTCGGCGAGAGTGACGGCAACAACACGAAAACGATCTGCAACTTCCGCACCAAGCTCTCCCGCGGCGAGTTGCTGTCGGGTTATCGCCGTCTCATGCGAGATCTCTACGAACCGAATACCTATTACACGAGGGCCCGCACATTTCTCCAAAACCTGCGACCCTCGGGACCCGGCGTCTATGTCGGATGGGAGGGTGTCTTCGCCTTCCTCAAGACCCTCTGGTATCTCGGTGTCCGGCATTCCGGCCGGCGCGCCTACTGGGGATTCCTGAGCCACACCCTTCTCCACCACCCCCGTGCGTTCGGCACGGCGATCACCCTGGCGATCTACGGCCATCATCTGCGGATCGTCTCACGCTCCCTGTAACCCGGTTCCCGCCGCTTCGGCCGTCTGGGACAGGGATGTCTCGTCCGCACCCCCGACACCCGCCTTCTTGACAGACGCCTTCCCGCCCGCTTTGATACTAGGGAGAAGGCGCATGGCGCGGATCGAAAACCGGCCATGCCGTCCGGGGCGTTCTTCATTTATCAACGAAAGGAGATGGGCGATGCGACGGCGAAGGGCTCTCGCTTGGTTGATCGTGACGGCTCTCCCGATCGCCGGGTGCGGCGGCGGGGACGACGGACCGACCGGCGGAGGCGGGGACACAACCGGACCTGCGGCGGTGGCCGATCTCTCCGCGGCATCGGCGGGCGACTCGTCGATCACCCTTGTCTGGACCACGCCGGCCGACCCGGCCAAAACATTCGACGTGAGCCGCTACGATCTCCGCTATTCCTCGGCGACGATTACCACCGGCAACTGGGACACCGCGGACACCCTCTCCGGCGAACCGATCCCGGGCGCGCCGGGGGAACCGGAAACACTCACCGTAGCGGGGCTCGATCTGGGCGCGTCCTATTTCTTCGCGCTCCGCAGCGAGGACGCCGCCGGGAATCTTTCGGACCTCTCCAACCCGCTCGCCGCCGCGACCGATTCGATCGACGACCGCCTGATCGCATACTATCCGCTCGTGGAGAACGCCGGCGACGTGACCGGATTCCACGGACCGATGTCGCTCTATAACACACCTTTTCAGGAGGCGGGGATCTACTGCAACGGCGTCTACCTCGACGGGATCAACGAAGGCGGTTGCCACGCCGGGACGACCATCGACAGTCTCGACTTCGCCGCCTTCACCATCAGCGCCCGTTTCAAACCGGCCGCGGCCGGACCGGGCTCCCATCCGGTCTTCGTCGGCGGCGACCTCTGGCGCTGGATGTCCTTCCGCCTCGAACCGGACAGCACCGTCTCCCTGATGGTCAACGGCGGCGTCGTTCAGAGAAGCTCCGCGCGCTACACACCCGGCGCCTGGCACGAAGGGCGAATCACCTACGACGGCCAAACCGCCCGCCTTTATCTCGACGACGGTTTGGCATGTGAGAGGGATGCCGTTCTCGACCATGGCAACGACAGGGGTCTGGGGATCAGCAACTCCTCCCACGGAACCGTCTTCCAAGGGATCTTCGGCCGCATGAAGATCTACGACGGCGTGGTCGCGCCTTAGAGCCCGGGCCGGCGGCGGCGCGGCGGATCGCCCCGCGCCCTCTCATTTCCAAGCACGGACCCGGAGGTCAAAACTCTCCGGTTCTCCGGCGCGGTCGATCATCCAACGGACGCGGGTGAGCCGCCGGAGGAAGGCCGTGTCGTGGCTCACCAGGAGGAGCGCGCCGGGGAATCCGCCAAGCGCCTCCTCCAGGCACTCCACCGAAGGAAGGTCCATGTGGTTGGTCGGCTCGTCGAGCACGATGAGCCACGGCTCCCGCGCCACGCCGACGGCGAGGAGCAGCTTGCGAATCTCCCCTGGCGTCGGCGCGCCGCTCCCGAGCAGACGCTCCGGCCGGGATCCGAGACGACTGACCACGCTCATCATCCTCCCCAGCTCCGCGCGGGGGAGGCTTCGCGCCTCGTCCAGGATCGCCGCCGATCGATCGAGGTCGATCTCCTGCGGGATGTAGACCACACGCCCCTCCGGCAGATCGATGGAGCGGATGATCCTCTCCACCAGGGTGCTCTTTCCCGCTCCGTTCGGTCCGATCAGCGCGACGCGATCGTCGCGACCGACGGCCAAATCGGGATGACGGAGCGCGCCGCCGCCCAGGGGGATCGTCCCGGCGGAGAGACGCAGGAGGTAGTCGCGGGGGCTCTTCGTCCCGGGGAGGGCGATGCCCGTTTCGTACGCCTTTCGCGGACGGATCTCTTCCTCCTTCGACGCGGCGCGCGCCGCCCGGTCCTCCATGTTTCGGAGACGTCGGGCCGCCGCGCCGTCCTTGCCGGTCAGCCGGGCGAGATTCGCCTTCGCGCGACCGTCCCGGTCTTTCGCGTCGAGCCTCTTCTTCGACAGCCCCTTCTCCCCCCGCTCCGATTCTCGCCGGCGGCGGTCCGCCTCCCGCTCCAGACGCCGGCGCTCTCCCCGAGCGATCTCCCGGCGCCGGACCGCTTCCGTCCTCTCCCGCGCCGCCTCGCGCGCCCCCTCTCCGTACCCGCCCGGCCGCAGGATCGCCTCGGGGGGATCGAGGAACAGGCATCGCGCGCAGAGGCGGTCGAGCAGCTCCCGGTCATGGCTGACCAGAAGGCCGACGCCGCGGAATGCGCCGAGTGCGTCGATCAACAGCCCACGCGCCTCCCCGTCCAGATGGTTCGTCGGTTCGTCCACGGCGAGCACCATCGGCTCGCGCCTGAGGAGGACGGCGATTTGCGTCCTCTTCCTTTCACCGTGGCTGAGCGTGCTCCAGCGCCGGTCCCAATCCCCGCCGACGTGGAGCGCGCCCCGCAGGCGGCACGCCTCGGGGTCGGCGCTCCTGAGAAAACCCCCCAGATCCGCCGGCGGGACGTCGGTTCTCTGCTCGCCGTAAAGGGCCGGCCCGGGGATGCGGATCCGCCCGGTCCGGGGTCGGAGATCGCCGACGGCGAGACGGAGCAGAGTGGTCTTCCCCGAGCCGTTCGCCCCCACCACGCCGGTCCATCCCTCCGCGAATCGGCATGTAAAACCGGCGAGGAGCGGCGCCGATCCATCGTCGTAGAGGAAACCGACATCCTCGAACTCGATACCGATGTTTTTCATGTCCCGATTCCCGTCGGACTCTTCGAAAAGAAAAAGCCGCGGTTACCCGCGGCCCGTCCATTCCTCGTACGCATGTCGGACCGGCCGCGATTCGAAAAACCCGCGAAGAAGGGGACCCGCCCCGTCCGGAGATGCCCCCGTCCGCTCCGCCGGAGCGGCGCTTTCTTCGTGTGCTTTAGATCTTCACCGTGCCGATTCCTCCCGGGGCTCTCTTCGGCCCCACGAAGCTATTGTACCATGAATCTCGACTATGAGCCCCCCCGGCGGATTCTCCCGGAACGACCGTACACGTTCCACGCGCCGCGCGGGCCGGTCCGGCGCACCGCCCGATGACGCCCGTTCTCCTTGCGGACGGAACGAATCATGATTTACAATGATGTCGAGGTTCACCCGCCCCTGCCCAAAAGGTACGACCATGTTTCGGCCGGCCCTGTTTCCGATCCTTCTCTTTTTCTTCGTCGCACGAGCCTTCGCCGCGGCGGATGAAACGCCGCCCGACCCCGAACGGACCGGCCCGCGACTCCGCGCCCCGTCGGCATACACCGGCTGGCTTCTGCGGGACGCGCGGCTCCGCCTCACCCCTCCCGAGGAACGGAAGGAACCCGCGGAAACCGAGACGACGCGGTCACCGACCACACTCTCTTTCAACCGCTTCGGCGCCTATCCGGTGGAACAGCTCTACCGCCCCCGCGTCTACGAGCTTTCCCGTTTTCAATGCACGATGAAAGGGCTGGGCGCGGGCGCCCAAACCGGGCTCTTTCTCGGGATCCTCGCCAATGCGCTCTCCGGCTCGGACGACTACCGGAACGCGTGGTACATGGCCGGGGCGATGGCCGCGACCGGGGCGATTCTGGGAGGCACGATCGGCGCGAACGATCCCGGGTGGAGCGTGGGAATCGACTGGTCGACGGATCGGCGGCGCCCCGGAGACGGTTTGGAATAAAAGGAGGCACCCCCCCCGCCGAGGAGAATCACCCCCTTTTTCTTTATTGCCTGTTTTGTTGACTTAGATTAAGATGTGCGCGATTGAACGAACGAGTTCGGCTCGCCGTTCGATCGCCGGCCCGGCGGATACGTAGTCACATTCCCATCGGACCAGGGATTTGCGAGCCGTCGGACCGGGCGCGGGCCAGGGCGAGAGGGGGCGACCCTCACTCACCCCCCGCGCTTTTTTATTGCGGAGGATCCCCCGCGCCGGTACGCTGCGCCGGGTCTCTACTCCACCCGGCGGCGCGCGATGAAACAGGGCGATTCCCCGATGTCCCCAAAGAGCGCTCACCCGAGGCGGCCGAGGCGCGGCCGCAAGTCACCGGTCTACGTGTTGGGAGCGACCACCGCCGGGCTGGCCGTGATGCGGAGCCTGGGGCGCAGGGGAATCCCGGTTTTCGCCCTGGAATCGCCCCCACGCCCTCCCGGCCACTATTCCCGCTACGCCCGGCCCATCCTTCTCCCCGACTTCCGCGAAAACGAAGGCGCCTGGCTGGACCGCCTCCTCCTCTGCGCCGACGGCGCCGATCCCCGGCCGGTGTTGATCCCCGCGGGGGACGATGAGGTCCTCTTCGTCGCCCGGCACCGCCGCCTCCTGGCGGAACGCTTTCGTTTCAACATCCCGAACGACGACGCGCTCTCCGTCGCGTGCGACAAGGCGCTCCTCTACCGATTCGCCGCCGAAACCGGCGTCCCCGTCCCCGAAACACGCTTCCCGGAAGGCCCGCCGGACGAGGCGAACCCGGACCCGGGCGAAATCGGGTTCCCCTGCTTGGTCAAGCCGACGCGCTCCCATCTCTGGCGGAGACGGGGGGGGGCGGAGAAGCTGGCCGTCGCCCGGGACCGACATGACCTGGAGCGCCTCTACCGAAAGATGTGGCGACCCGGCGAGCCCTTGATGATTCAAGAGATCGTTCCCGGAGGCGACAACGCCCTGTACGGCTATCTCTCCTGTTGGGACCGCCGTTCCCGCCCCCTCGTCCTCTTCACCAAGAGGAAGCTGCGCCAGCACCCCGTCCATTTCGGCAACGGAAGCCTCCAAGTCTCCGAGCGAAACGAGACAACGGCGGAGCAGTCCATCCTTCTTCTGAGCGCGCTCGCATACAGCGGGGTCGCTTCGATCGAGTACAAGCGGGATGATCGGGACGGTTCCTTTAAGCTGCTGGACCTCAACCCGCGAACGGTCTCCGGCGAACAGCTCGCGGTGGATTCCGGCGTGGACATCCCCTACATCCACTACCTGGACGTGATCGGGGAGGACGCGCCGGCGACGCCACCCTTCCGAGAGGGAGTCAAGTACGTCCATCTCTCCTGGGACGTTCAGTCGCTTCTGTCGCAGCGCAAGAAGGGAACCCTCCCCTTCCACCGGTGGCTCCTCTCGCTCGCGGGCGTCCGCTCCTTCGCGCTTCTTTCCCTCTCCGATCCGGCTCCTTCTCTCGTGCTCCTCGGACGGGCGTCGCGCCTCGGCGCGCGGAAGATCGCGGCGGCGCTCCCCATCCTCATCGGGAGGCGGCGCGGGAAAGGCCCGGAACGATCGTCCCGGGCCCCCCACAATTCATGAATAAACTCTGTTCGGCGCACCGATCAGCGGATCAACGTGACACGGCGTGTTTCCACCTCGTCCCCCGCGACGAGCCGTAGAAAATAGACGCCCGGGGCGACGCGCGTTCCTCCCGCGCCGGTGCCGTCCCAGCGGACCGCGCCCGACGGCCCGTTCAACTCGTAGGAGCGAACGAGGCGCCCGCTCACGCCGTACACGGAGAGCCGGCCGGGTGCGGAGGCGGGGCAGGCGTACTCGACGGTGACGCCGCCGCGCGAGGGATTCGGAAACACGAAGAATCTCGGAACGCTCGGGCCGAGAATCGACGCGTTCCTCTCTCTTCCGTCCGGGCGGACGGCGTGCCCGCCCTCCTCTTCTTCCTCCTCGAAGACACGGCCGTTTCGGCAACCCGCGCCGAAGGCGCCGATTCGCTCCGTACCGGACAGGCAAACGGAGGCGACGTCGACATGGTAATTCCCCTCCGCCGTCGGGGCGGCGGCGGGCGCGGCGGGAACGCAGAAGAGAGGATCCTCGGCGACGCAATCGCCGCCCCAGACGATTGTTCCGGCGCCGGCGACGCCGCCGGTGTCCACGACGCAACCGGCGAAATCGAGCGACGAACCCGCGGCGTGAAAGATCTCCGGTCCGGAGGCCGCGCCGTTTCCCCGTATCAGCACGCGGTCGAAACCGATCGCGGCGCCTTCGACATACAGGGCGCCCCCTTCGGCGGCGCGGTTCCCCGCGAAAGTGCATCCTTCGAAAACGGGCTCGGATCGGGAATCGCAGTGGAACCCGCCTCCGCCCCCGGAGGCCGCGTTCCCGGTGAAGGCGCAGTTCCGGAAGACGGGTGAGGCGTTCACGCAGAGAACCCCCGCTCCCATCGCCGCCGAGCCGTTCCGGAAAACGATCCCCTCGATCCGTGTCGCGTCGTCCGCCTCCTCACAGAGAAGCACGCGGCCGGTTCCCTCGGCGTCGATCCGCACCTTCGCCCCGGCGCGCTCTACCCCGAAGAGCTTCACCCCCGACTTCATCGCCAGATCGTGCTCACGGTAGACGCCCGACTCGACCAGAACGGTGTCGCCGTATTCCGCCGCGGCGAGGCCCTCCGCGATCGTCGCGGCGTCGCCGGGAACGCGAATCGCATGCGACGTGTGATCGACGAGGATCGTGACGGTCGCCGAATCGGAACCGCCCTCGCAGTCGGACACCAGATAGGTGAAGGCGTCCGCGCCGGCGAAGTCCGGCGGCGGCGTGTAGGTAACCGTGGAATCACCCGCGTCGATCCGCGCGATCCCCGCGGTCCCCTCCGTGCCGAGCAGGAGGATCCGAAGAGGATCGGCGTCCGGGTCGATATCGTTGGCGAGAAGAGAAAGAACGATCGGCTCGTGTAAGACCGTTTCGTACAAATCGTTCGCGGCGTCGGGCGCCCCGTTCGGAGGGGGCGAGCCCGTGGTCGTGAAAGAGAGGGCGTTCGTCTCCTGGACCGGCTGCAGATAGAGCCCGCCGGGGACGATCAAGCCGCCGTAACACGCGACAAAGCCGTCGCGGAGAGGACCGCCGCTCCCCTGGATCACCTGGAAGTCATCCCCCGGCGAGGGAATGTATCCGGAGAGACGCACCTGGACCGCGCCCCCGAAATCGATGGAGCCGGTAACGAGAAGCCGGTCATAGGTGGTTCCCGGGGAGATCCCGCCGATGTCGATGTTTACCTCCGAGAGCGGGCTCATCGAGAAGTCCCCGAGAAAACGGAAGTCTCCGATCGGCGCGCCGGGACGGAGGACGCCGTCGTTGGAGAAGCTCCCGGCGGTGTTGTCGAATGTCCCCGCGCCGCCGAGCACCGCGTTTTCTTGGTGGAGGAAACTTCCCTCGTTGACGACCGAGCCGTCCGCGGGGATCCAGAGAAGACCGCCGTTATCGAAGAGACCGGGGGAGGTGGAACGGCCCGCTTCGAGGGTGAGAACGCCCGCCTCTTCGACGACCAGCGAACCGGTGTTCCGCCACTCCGCGCCGTTCCGGACCGTGGCGACGCCGGCGAGACGAAAATCGGCGGTGGGTTCGTTCTCCAAGACCGCGTAGAGATCGAACGAGGCCCCGCCTTCCACGAACACCTCTCCGCCGTTGACGAGTCCGCCGGAACGATCTCCCGCGGCCTTCCCGCCGGCGTCCCCCACCGTCAGGCCCGCGCCCTCCTCGACGTGAATTTCTCCTTCGTTGTCCGTCTCACCGGTGACGGCGAGAGTCCCCTCTTCGACGCGGATCGCCCCGTCGCCGGGATCGTCGTGACGCTGGTTCTCGCAGCGGCAGCCGAGGTAACTGAAGGAGCGGTCGGTGAATGGCGACGCGCCCGTCTTCTTCAGTTGTCCCGCGTTGCGGAAAAGACCCTCGCCGCCGAGATCCCCGCCGCGGAGATCGAAGACGCCGCCGTTTCGGTTCCAAAAGACGGTGGCGAAGTCGGCGATGGTAAAGACGGCGCCGATATCGACCACGACCCATCCTTCATTCAAAAAGCTTTCCGCCCGCAGCATGCCGTCGCCCGGATCGAGGAGCGCCTCGGCGCCCGTGTTCACGAGAAGGGAACCGGCGTTGGCGAATTCTCCCTCGATGGAGGTGATCCCGCTTTCCAGCACGATGGCGCCGTCGCCCGGATCCTCCCGGGCGTTCTCGAAACCGCAGGAGATGGAGTTGATGGCGCGAGCGTCCCGATAATGCTCGACGCAGCGGACCACGCCCCCGTTCAGGAAGGTTCCCTCGCCGGCGAGGGAACTCCCTTCGAGACGTACGTCCCCTCCCGGATCGTTCCGGAAAACGCGCCCGCCGCCGATCCGAAGGACCCCTTCGTTGAGGATGGTCACGAAACCGGTGTTCACGTAATACGGTGAGCGGAGCATGCCGTCCCCCGGATCGAGCAGCGCTTCGGCCCCCTCGTCCACGAGAAGCGATCCCGCGTTGACGAACTCTCCCTGGAAGTTCAGTACGCCGTCCCAGACGCGGATCGCGCCGTCGCCCGGATCGTCATGGCGGTTTTCGACGCCGCACCTCACGGCGCTGATCGAACGCGAGCCGCGCCTTCCCTCGTCCTTCCGGATTTCTCCGCCGTTCACGACGATCCCTTCGCCGGCGATGTCCCCGCCGGCGAGGACGATCTCGCCTCCATCCAGGTTGTCGAAGGTCGCACCGAAGGGGATCTCCATCGCCGCGCCGGAGGCGACGTGCAGGGCGCCCAAATCGTTCCGGCCGCCTTGCAGCAAGGTGAGCGTGTCCGCGTCGATCCGTAAAAGGACCGCCGCGACCTCCCAGCCGAGGTCGAGGCTGTGGACCGGACCACCGCCCGTGAAGATCACGGTGTCGGGGTCGTCCGGCTTGATGAGCACCGCATCAATGGAATCCGGGAGCCCGGTGGGACTCCAGTTGTAGGGGTCCTCCCAGGATTCCCCGTCCCCCCATCCGACCCACTCTCGCGTGGGGATGCAGCCCTGCGGACGCGCGCCGACCAGCCCGCATTCGAGGTTGTTCGCTTCCGCGCAGGGGGAATCGCTTCGGAGGGTGAGCGAGTCGCCGGTGTTCGCGTCTCCGCAGAAGAGGGGATCGGCGAATAAGTTGCCGTTCTGGCCGAGCTGAACGGCGTTGTCGCCGATCCAGTCGCCGCCGGGGTTACCGAAGATGTCGGAGCAGGTGAAGGTCACCGAATCACCCGGCAGCTGCTCGTAAACCGCCGCGCCCTCTTGGTTGAAGGCGATGATGACGCGGTCCGCGAAGCCGCTTGCGTTGCCGAAGGCAATGCCGCTCCCCAGGGGCGCGGAGTTGCCGACGATGGTGCAACCGTGAAGGGAACCATAGCTGTAGTTGCCGCAAAAGAGGGCGCCCCCCGCGTTCTCGGCGGAGTTGCCGGCGAAAAGGCACGTGTCCACGGCCGCGCCGCCGAAGCCGTTCATCGCCAGTGCGCCCCCCATATGATCCGCCACGTTGCCTTGAAAATCACAGCGCCGGAAGGTGGAGGAGGCGTCTCCGATGTTTACGGCGCCGCCGTTCTGGGTGGAGTGGTTTCCCGTGAAGACACAGTCCTCGAACCAAGGATCGGCGTTCGCCCCGGTGGCGACGGCGCCTCCCACGTCGGTGCAGTCGTTTTCGTTGAACACGCATCCGATGAAACGAGGGCGACACTGATCGTAGACGAACACCGCCCCGCCCCGAGCGTAAGCCCTGTTTTCCTCGAAACGGCAGCCGCGGAAAAGGGGGTGGGCCGGGTTCATGTACCCGCCGAGATAAACCGCGCCGCCGTCGCCGGCCATGGCGTAGCCGTCTCGGAAGGTGATCCCTGCGATTTCCGTCGTGCTGTCGCAGGATACGATGGAAAACAGACGGCCGGACGCCGCCCCGTCAATAACGACGCAAGAGGGGTCCCCCGTTGATCCGAGCAGCTTCACGCCGCTCTTCATCGCGATATCCGTCTCTTCATATACGCCGCACCCGACGAGTACCGTGTCGCCGTAAGCGGCGGAATCGATTCCCGCGGCGATGGTCGGGGCGTCCCCCATTCCGTCCGGCTGAATGTTGAAGGTTCGGGCGGCGACCGGACAGGTCGCGACGAAAAGGGCGATGATCCCTGACAAGAGGGTTGGAACGCGCACCGGGGAACCTCCTCAAAAGAGTCGAGCAAATTGTTGAAAGGCGAATCTGTGTCGGGCAGACTTGAAAGCAGACGGTAGTATACCATGGATAACCCGATGATTTCCAGTGGAATAACCCGGCGGAGGGGCCCTGGACGAAAGCGTGGCGGGGAGAACGTGATGAAAAGTCATCGGGGGCGGGCGCCGCGTCCCGCCCCACGATCGGGCCCGCGCCCGAGTCAGCCGTCGAGTTCCTCGAACTCGCCGGTCTTTCGGTTCTTGCGGACGTTGTTCCAATCGAAGTAGCGGCCGTTCATGGCGACGTAGACTCCGGGGGGAAGGGTCTGTACGAAGGCGAGGGCGCTCCCCATGTTGAAGAGGCCGTCCGAGCTGCCGAAGGTGTAGGGGATCATCGCGCCGGTGATGACGATCGTCTTCCCCTCCACCTCCTTCGCGAGGATCGCGGCGGTCTCCACCATCGTGTCCGTCCCGTGCGTGATGATGATCCTTTCCTCGAGAGCGGAGCGACAGTTCTTCGCGATGATGGCCCGATCGTCATCCGTCATGGAGCGACTGTCGATCATCATCAGGTTCCGGATGTTCATCTCCATCCGGCTCCTCCCCATCCGGAGCACCGCCGGAACGTGGGAATCCTTGAAGAATAGATCGCCGGTCAGCTCATTGTATTCCTTGTCGAAGGTGCCGCCCGTCACGAATATGCGAATAGCCTTTTCCATTTCTCTCGTCCTTTCTCGATGCCCGGTCCAACCGGACCTAGGATTGTACCACCTTTCGGTTCCCCCTCCGCGTGACCGGATCGATTCCGAACGCGGCGATGCATCGTGTGGTTTGACAATATGTTCCAGGCCCCACCCGTCCGCCCCGGGCGACGAAAAGCCCGATCCGAGGCGCCGCGCTCGGCGAAGCGCCTTCTATTCCCTTGGCGAAAGAGGGATGCGGTGACAGAATGAGCGGACGCGCGGAGCATCGAAACCCGAAACGGGAGGTTCCCCATGGGCAACACAACGGCCGGCAGCGGACAGGAGCGCAACCTGGCCGTCTTCATCGATTTCGAAAACCTGGCGCTCGGCTTTTCCGGCCGCCGGAAAAAAGAGTTCGACATTCACCGCGTCCTCGACCGCCTCGTCGAGAAAGGGAAGGTCCTCGTCAAGACGGCCTACGCCGACTGGGGGGGGAAGTTCCGGGAGTACACCAAGGAACTACACGAGTCGGGCGTCGAACTGATCGAGATTCCGAAGCGTTCCCAGACGGGTAAGAACTCGGCGGACATCCGCCTCTGCGTCGACGCGATGGATCTCAGCTACAGCAAGGAACACATCAACACCTTCGTGGTCGTCTCCGGCGACAGTGATTTCTCCCCCCTCGTTTCCAAGCTGAAAGAGAACGGGAAGTACGTCATCGGCCTCGGCATGAAGAAGTCCACTTCCAAGCTGCTCGCCGACAACTGCGACGAGTTCCTCTACTACGAGGACCTGGGCGAAGAGGAAACACCCGGAGCGACGCCGTCCGAAGGGAAGAAGATCCCAGCGGACAAGCGGGAACTCTACTTTCTTTTATTCGACGTCATCCGCGCCCTACAGCGCGAGAACTATGAGGTGATTTACTCTTCGCTCGTCAAGGATACGATGAAGCGGAAACGCCCCTCTTTCAACGAATCGAGCTACGGATTCCGGAGTTTCAGCGAACTGCTCGAGGATGCGCAGGAGGCGGGCCACATCTCCCTGAAGACGGACGAACGAAGCGGAACCTACGTGGTCACCCGCCTCAACTACGGCCGCCGGAGACGCCGGCGGTCCTAGCGTACGAGACAGGCTAGCGGGGCGGCGAGGCGCCTCCTCCTTCGAGCGTCTCGGGCGGCGCGTGCTCCCGCACCGGATAGGTGTACCCGTCCGCCATTCCGCTCTCCGCCAGAAGGCTGCGCCGGACATATTGCCCGCAGTTGCTTCCGATGTGGTTTTCCACCAACTCGCCGACGCTGACGATCACTCGGTAGCCCGCGGCGCGGAGCGCGAGGACCATCTCGTAATCCTCGTCGTCGCGCGCCGGATCGATGTACGTATCGAGGCCGTTCTCGCGGGCGCGGTAGGTCGGGTTGAGCGGCGTGATCTTGACGATGAACCGTTCAGGGTCGAAGTATCTACGTAGAACGGCGGGGTCTACCGGCGTCTCTCGCGCGGGGGCGAAGTTGAGGGTGATCCGACGGTCGCCGGGCTCGTAAAAACGCTCGCCGTATTCGGCGATCTCACGCAAGCCCCACTTCCGCGCCGGGATGAGACGATTCCGCAGCTCGTCGTCGGTTGTGTGGACGGAAAACTGAAGCTGGAAACGGCCTCCCGTGTAGCGCTCCCCCTTGATCTCCAGAAGCCTCTCGAAAAAGTCCCCGGCGGCGAATGGGGCGACGGTGGACACGGAAGGGATCAGCCCAGGCGCGCGCAGGCGGTCCGGCAGCTCTCTGAGCACGTCGATCACCGCGGGATTGAGTGAGGGCTCCCCCATTCGCGCGAACTGCACTTTAAAGAGGGCGCAGGGGACCTCCCCCCCGGGGAACCGGCTCTTTACGAGAATGTCGATCTGCGAGAAAATCTCCTCCGCCGTCGGCTTTCCCTTGAAGTCGCCGCCGGCGTCGCACATGGCGCAACCGATCGGACATCCGAAAAGGGTAGACACGAGGAGGACCCATTTCTTGTCGCGTGGAATCGGCGGCTGCACCGATTCGGCGAACTCCAGCAGGCCGCCGCCGGCCGTCTCGGCGAGATAGACCCGGGCTACTCGATCGTCCCCGGAAGAAGCTACGATTCTCAACCTTGTCTCCCCATGAGGTGACGGGCGATCCGCATCGCCGCGCGCACGCCGTCCCCGACGGCGATCGTCGTTTGGCGATAGTCGCCGTTCGCCGCATCGCCGATCACGTGAAATGTCTCTCCGCGCCCGTCCCCTCGCGACGGTTCCGGAGAGAGCCCGGTCCAGCCGAGACACGGATCGCGCCCGATCGCCGCCACCAGGTAATCCACCTTGAAACGGTCGGCGCCGAAAGGTCCGGTCCTTTCGAGCAGCAGGCCGCCTTCATTCTCCTTCCGTATCGCGATGACGGCCGTCTCCTCTTCATAAACGACCCGCGGGGCGGCGCGAACGCGCTCGCGGAGAAGGGGAATGCAGCGCGCCTCCTTTCCTCGATTCATGAGAAAGACCTCGTTCGCGGCGGAGAGGGTGAGGGCGTAGTCGAAGGCGGCGTCGCCGGCGCCGACGATTCCGATCCGCATCCCGCGCGCCCGCCGGATGGAGCGAATCTCGTAGAGAACCTTATCGGCGGCCTCGGCGATCCCCTTCGGATCTGTCCATAGACGCGGTTCCGTTCCGGTGGCGATCACCGCTGCGCCCGCGCGGATCGTCCCGGCGGTGGAGCCGATGAGGATTCGGTCTCCCTCTCGGACGAGTGAAGTCGCCTCGGCTTTTGTCACGCGAACACCCGCCCGCGCGGCCTGCTCCTTCATGAGCGCCGCCAGCTCCCACCCCGGAATGCCGGCCGGGAAACCCGGATAGTTCTCGACCGAGCCGGCGTTTGGGAGAAGACCACCCGGTTCGTCCCGCTCCAAGACCACGGGCGCGACACCGCAGCGGCGCAGTTGCATCGCCGCCGCCAGGCCCGCCGGGCCGGCTCCTACGATGACGACGACAGGCTCAGCGGGCATCGGCGTTCTTCATCGCGCGCAGAAGATCGCCCGCCAAAATCGGAACGGCGAAACCATGCGCGAGATTGAGCAGGGAGGCGCGGTGGAAATCTTCGTGATAATCGGCGGTGGCGTCCACGGTGAAGAAGACGTGAAAACCGCGGACGAACGCGGACCGGGCGGTGCTCTCGCAGCAAAGGTGTGCGACCACGCCGCAGACGACGACCTGCTCCACCGATCGTTGCCGAAGAATCTCCGCAAGGCCGGTTTCGTGGAAGGCATCGTACTGGCTTTTCACGATCACGGTCCCTTTTCCAGCGCCGATCCCTTCGATGATCTCGCCGCGCGGATCGTTCACGCCGATCATGTCGCCCCACCAATCCGCCATGCGCCCCGCGTTTCGCACATCGTTCCCGTGGCGCGTAAAAAAGAGAGGAAGCCCCATTTCCGCGTAGGCTTCCGCCAGATCGCGCACACGCGGCAGAATCGCCGGGCCGCCGGGAACGAAGGCGTGGGAGTCTTCGTCCAAAAAATATTTCTGTAGATCCAGAACCAGGAGCGCCGAGCGGCGAGGATCAAAGAGTGTCGTCCCCGTCCGCCGCACGGCGTTCGTCTCCCGGAGAAACGCGGCGGCGCGCCCGTCGATCGTATCCGGCGTGAAGTATCTCTCTTTTCGCGTCATCCTTTCCGCTCCACACCCCCCCGAAGGGGAACGTTTCTCCTTGTCCCGAACGCGAATCCGGCCGGACCCGCGCGGAAAGTGTACCATCTCTTCCGCGCCTTCCCGAGCATTGCTTCGCCGCCGCCGCCGAGAACGCATCCGGTTATTATTCAATTTGTTAGAAGGCTGTTCTCGCATCGTCGGCGGCGGCGTGCGAGAATCGACCTCGGGATATCCGCCGTCGAGGAGAAACGAAATGAAACGGAGAAGCGCCTTCGCCCGTGCGATCCTGATCCTGGCCGTCTTCAGCTGCGGCGTGCTTCTGCAGAAATACGTCGGGCTTGGGCGGCTACTCCCTCGCCCGGACCGCGCCGCTCCGAACCGAGAAAGCGCCGCACTCCGGTATGACGCGCCCGTCCCCCCCGAGGCGCTCGCCGGTTTCGGCGAACCTTCCTCTCCCTTTTCTCCCGAATCCGCTTACGTATACTCCACCGGTCCGGAGAGGAACGGAACGGGACCGTCTCGGTTCCCCTCCTACCGCTATTACGGTCATTACCGGGACGTCGCAGACTACCTCGCCTCGCAAGAGCGGAAGGCGGAGGCACGGCGCCTCCACGACGTTTTTTGGGCGGCCGAGCCCGCGCAGGGAGAGGGAGATCCTTTCGCGACACAACGTTCGTTCTTAAAAGAAACGCTCGGCGTCGCCGACGCGGCCCCGGCGGGGGCGGTACTCGGGCGCGAGCGCGTGTCGGAAAACGAATCGATGATCGTCTCGCGACTCGAAATGCAGAGCCGCATCCCCGCGATCTCCTTCCCCCTTTACACCGCCGCTCCGGCGCGGGAAGCCCCCCGGGGAGTGGTGATCGCCCTGCACGGCCACTCCGGCGCTCCGGAAAAGGTGGTGGGATTGGAAGGGCGTGACTACACGCGCGCCTTCGGCGCGGAACTCGCCCGCGACGGCTACATGGTCTTCGCGCCGTACGTGCTCGGCGTGAGCCGCCTCAACACCAACATCCACGGCCTGGGCATGCTTTACTCCAAAAACACAAAGTACTCGATCGATCTCCAGAAACTTCTCGCCGTCGTGGACCACGTCCGCTCCGACCCGGAACTCGGGGCGCTTCCGCTCGCGGTGTACGGCATCTCTTATGGAGGACGGCTGGCGGTCCTGCTTGCCGCGATTGACGCGAGAATCGACGCCGTGGTCTCGAGCGGCGCGATGAAGTTCAGCCGCGCCATGCTGGAGGAGCATTACGGCCTGGAGAGCGAGGTGTACTGGGCGGACCAATCGATCTTCAACCACCCCTACCACGTCTATTTCGACTTCGCGGACCTTGCCCGCCTTGTCCGGCCTCGGCCGCTCGTTATAGAGATGGGGGCTTACGATCTATTCGGAAGGCCCGAAGCGATGGTGGAGGAGTGGCGCGCCGTACAGAAGATCTATGCGGAAGGAGAAGCCGGGGACCGCGTCGGGTTGGTTTGGTTCCGGGGATACCACGAAACGTCGCCCTCTCTGGTCCTCCCCGTTCTCGATCACTTCCTGTTCGAGGCGCGCGCAGACTGACCGAGCCCAACGCCTTGTTCGGACACAAGATGCGCAGGCGAAGCCCGGAAATCCCTTTCGACTCTCCGCGCCCATTCGTCCTCGCGGAATACCCTCTTCTCCCTCCCGTTCTTCTTTGCCGCTCTCTCCCGCCCTCTCCCTACATACACTCCCCGTCGGGCTTGCAGAAGAGAAGTCCGGAGCAGCGGCACTGCTTTTTCAACAGATGAAAGAAGAGAACGACCGCGCTCAATGCCGTCAGCAGAACGAACGCATAGGTAAGCGGATTGGGCACGAAGACCTTGTAGAAGAACGAACCCAGAACGGCGAAGGCGACGACGGGGCAAACGAAACCCCATTGGGTGACATAGAACTCCCGCTTCGGAAAATGGTTCTTCAGATAATCGGAGAGGAGCCGAAGTCCGAAAACGACGTACCACAGTTCAAAGGCGAAGGAGAGGGTGATGATGAGGAAGCTGAAGACCTCCGTGTGCATGTCCCACTTCGCGTGAAGATAATGCATGAGGCGGTAACCGCTGATCGCGTAGAGGGTGACGTTGGGAACGACGATGAGGAAACTCGGGAGGGACTGCTTCTCCGGCAAGCCCCGGGCGGCGAAGTGACTATTGAAGACACTGATCAGCTTCACGCCCAAAAGGAAAAGGCCGAGCGTCCCCGACACGAGAGAGAGGAAGGCGGCGGTATGCGCGATCGCCGGGCTCTGCGCGAGCGCGGCGAAACCGGTGCCGGTCACCGTGATCATTCCGAGGGCGAAGGGATGGAGCAGCCAACCGAAGCTGACCTTGTGGTAATCGAAGCTCTCCACGAAGGAGATGCGCATCAGTTTGATTTCCATGCGAAGCACGAAAAACCAGAGGATCGCCCAACCGATCAACGCGGGGAGCATCAGACCTTGCAGATTGTCCGCGAGTCCCGGAATGAAAAACCGAACCGGCCCCACGAAGACGTTCATGGTCATACAGAGCGATATGAAGGGGGCGAGGATGCCGCCGTTCTTCAGGGGATCGCGCATGAAATCCGAGTATTCCCCGCCGCGAATCCATCGAATCAGGCCGGGCAGGAATGCGAGTGATAAAACCACGTGGATGAGCACGAAGAGGATCATGACCGCTTCCAGCCCGAAGAAGAGCGCCTGTTGAACCGCGGAAACGTCCGCGCCGGCCAGGTGTTCGATGCGCACCAGCCCTTTCGGGTGCGGATGCGTGTACTGCAGGAAGGCAAAGGGGATCACGGAAATGCCTCCCGCGCCGAGCGATGCCAGATAGATCAGCGGGGAAAACGTTTGCTTGCTCGCCATCGATCGAAAACCTCCGTCGGACCCTCGGTCCGCGTATCATCCCTCGCCGGAAAGGAGGGGCGGCCCTTCCCGGAAAGAACCCTCGCCTTCGGCCTCTTCACTCTCCCGCACGGAAAGGTTTGGTCGTCGGCGCCGCGGGCGATGAGAGGGCGCCCGCAAAGCACATTATCCAAACATAATAAAAGCACCCCCGACGCGCATTCACGCGTCGCGAACACTAACGGCCATATATACAACGAGTTGCGCCTCGGACAATCCGGAGGTTCGGCGGCGGTTTGGAATCTTATCCGCGAAAGCGGCCATCCCCCGCCCCTCTTCGCCGGCACGCGCGTCCGACCCGCCCGCGCCCTCTCCCCGGTTGCGACCGGGTTTCTAAGCAGGTAAACTTCATCCGATCGAATGGCACACGACCCGTATCCGAGGAGGGTTTCCGCATGCCCCACCCGTCCCGCCGATCGTCGCCGTCCCCTCTCTCTCCCATCCTTACCGGCCGGTTCGGCGGCCGTCCCGTCCCGCGCCTTCTCGCGACATTTTTCGCAGCGGCGATGATGTCGTCCATCTCCTGTGGAGGATCCGGTTCCTCCGTCGAGGTGCTCTCTCTCTCCCCCGAAGGCGAGGTTACCCAAACCACCAACTTCACGCTTCGCTTTTCCGAACCCGTCATCCCGGACTCACTGGTCGGTTCGACGATCGACAGCCTCTCCCTGCGCTTCGATCCGCCGATTCCCGGGGAACGGCTCTGGATCGCTCGGGACAAAATCCGATTTTTCCCCGAAGCGATGCTCCGCCCCTCGACGCAATATCGAATGGCCCTCTCCCCCGCGCTCTTCGAGAGTTTCGGCCGCCGACTCGAAGGGAACCGGGAATTCTCGTTTCACACACCCCGGTTCCGCGTTCTGGACGCCCGTCTCCTTTACGAATTCCTTCCGGACAGGAACGATAAAGCCCGCCTGCTCGGCACGGTGCGATTCAACTTCCCCGTCGATCCGGCGGAAGCCTCCCGGAACATGGAGCTTCAATACGACGACGGTGAATCCATCGTGTTCGCCGTGGCGGAAAAGGAACCTTCGACGGTCATCACCATCCGGGCGGACGAGGTTCGGCGCGACGCGGAAGAAGCGGGCCTCTCCCTGATCGTGCGGGCGGGGCTGGACTGCATGGACGGCGGTCTACCTCTCGAGCGGGACCATCGGGAACCCCTCACCCTACCCGGTCAGGTGGACCTCCGCGTCGAGCGTGTGTATCCGTCGGAAGAGCCCGGAGAAAAACCGGCGATCGCCGTCGACTTCAACCTTCCGGTCTCCCGGGACCAGGCGGTCCGCTTCGTCGTTTTGGATCCGCCCGTGGAGATCACCGTCACGGCCGGCCATCGGCGGGTCACGCTCCGCGGCGATTTCGAGGCCGGAAAGACCTACCGTGTTTCCTTCGGCTCCGGCCTGCGGGCTGTGGACGGATCCCCGATATCGCGCGACTTCTCCACCTCCGTCGTCCTCCGCGGAAAGGACATCCCGCCGCAGATCGGCTGGCGCGGCGATGGTTTCTATCTCACCCGCGGCGGCCTCCTCAACATCGCCCTCGAGACGATCAACGTGGACAGCGTGTCCCTCCAGGTGAACCAGATCTTTCCCAACAACCTGGTTCATCTTCTCGACGACGTGGATCCCGCCGCGGAGTACGGTTACTACTCCTTGCGTTCCCTGGGCCGGGAGGTGAAGCGTTTCGGCATCCCCATCGCGGACGCCGGTAACGCGCCGTCCACCACCCCCCTGAGCGTCGCCGAAATTCTGGACGAACACGGATGGGGCGTGTATCAGTTCGTCGCCTATTCGACGGAGACGCGCTGGCGCCGCGCCATGCGCTGGGTGGTGGCGACGGACATCGGCCTGACGGCGAAGGAGAGCGGCGACCGGCTCTTGATCTGGGCGAACTCCCTCCTGACCCTCGACCCGATCGCGGACGCCGAGATCCGCCTCCTCAGCCGGAACAACCAGCTTCTCGCCACGGCGCGGACCGACGCGGAGGGGATCGCCGTCCTGGAACCGCCGCGGGATCGAACGGAGGATTTCACCCCCTATCTGATCACCGCAGCCCACGGCGACGACTACTCCTTCCTCGAACTCGATCGCCGGATTCTTTCCACGGGAAGTTTCGATGTGGACGGCCGTCCTTCGCTCACCGACGGATACGACGCCTTCCTCTACACGGAAAGGGGCGTGTATCGGCCGGGAGAAACGGCCGCCCTGGCGGCGTTCCTTCGCGGTCCGGATCTGCTCCCCCCGACTCCCTTTCCGGTTCGACTCGCCGTCGTTTCCCCGGATGGTCGGATCCTCTCCGAGCAGCGGGGCGTCCCGAACGACGGGGGCGCCGTCGAATTTCTGGTTCCACTCCCGGAGCACGCGCGCACCGGCGGCTACACGGCGATGTTGAACGTCGGCGAGGAAACCGAGATCGGACGCGTCCGGTTCAGCGTCGAGGATTTCATTCCCGACCGCATGAAAGCGTCCCTTCACACCTCAAAAGACGAATACGAGCCCGGCGACACCATGGCGATCGACGTGGAGGCGCTCACCCTGTTCGGCCCCCCCGCCGCGGGAAGACGTGTCGACGCCTCCGTCGAGATCGTCGATCACGATTTCACTCCACCCGGCTGGGAGGGATTCGTCTTCCGCGATCGGGGCGAAGCGTTCCCCGGCGGCAAGTTTCCCCTCGGAGAGGCCCTTCTGGACGAGGAGGGCCGCCATCGTTACCTCTTCGCCGTTCCCGGCGACCTGCGGCCTCCCGCCGGCCTGCGGGGGATCCTCTCGGCGACCGTTCTCGAGCCGGGCGGACGCGGCGTGACCGCCTATCGCGCGGTACTGATCCACCCCCATCCACGCTACGTGGGCCTCCGCCGGAGTTCCTCGGGATACGCCGAGCGCGGCAAGCCGGTGGAGATCGAATACGCCCTGGTCGCGCCGGACGGCCGCCCCTTGGAGGGAAGATCTTTACGGGTCACTTTCCATCGCGTCGTGTGGCAGTCGATTCTCCGCGACACCGGGCAACGCGGATACCGTTACGTTTCGGAGCGGGTCGAGGAACCGCAGCGGGAGTTCTCCGTAACCACCTCCGCCGGCGTCGCCTCGTTCACCGTCACCCCGGAGGACTACGGCAGCTTTCTCGTGGTGACGGAGGATCCCGAAACGGGCGCCGCCGCCTCCATCGGTTTCTACGCCAGCGGATGGGGGTACGCCCCTTGGGCGATGGACCGACCGGACCGCGTCGAACTCGACCTGGACCGAGACGTCTATCGGACCGGCGACACGGCTAAGCTGCAGATCCGCGCCCCCTTCTCCGGAAAGCTCCTCCTGACCGTCGAGCGGGAGCGCGTGCTGAGCCACCGCATACTCACGCTCTCGGAAAACACCGCCATGGTCGAGATCCCCGTGCGGGAGGAATATCTCCCCAACGTTTACCTCTCGGCTCATCTGATCCACTCGACGGAAAACCTGGAGCCCGACACGCCGATCCGCGCCTTCGGGGTGATCCCGCTGAAAGTCGACACCGAGGACAGGCGGCTCGCCGTCGAACTCGAAGCGCCCGACGTGATCCTTCCCGAGCGCGAGCTGACCGTCGACTTCCGCGTGAACGGATTGCGTGGGCGCGCGGCGGACGTCACCATCGCCGCCGTCGACGAAGGGATCTGCCGGCTCACCGACTTTCAGACCCCCGATCCGCACGCCCACTTTCTCGGCCGGCGCCGTCTTCTCGTCCGCTCCCACGATCTCTACGGCGCGGTGCTCCCCGAGTTCGAGCCTCTCGCCTCGTCGTCTTCGGGCGACGTGGAGACCGCGCGTAAGCGCCAGCTGAGTCCCGTGGCCGTCCAGCGGGTCCGACCCGTGTCGTTCTGGTCGGGGCTGGTCCGCACCGACGATCGGGGACACGGGCGCGTGACTTTCCCGATCCCCGAATTCGCCGGGACGATCCGCCTGATGGCGGCCGCCGCGGCGGACGACCGATTCGGCGGCGGGGAGAACCGGGTGATCGTGCGCCGGCCGATCCAGATGACCCCCACCTTTCCGCGCTTCCTCGCCGGCGGGGATCGGTTCACCGTGCCGGTGGCCGTCTATAACGGAACCGGCGCGGAATCGGAGATCGCCGTCCGGCTGGACGCGCATGGACCGGCCCGGATTCGAGGAGCGGCGACGGCGCGGCTTTCCATCCCGGACGGAACGGAGGACGTGGCGTTCTTCGAGGTCGAAGCGGACGAAGGCGCCGGGGAAATCGAGTTCCTTCTCACCGCCGAAGGAGGAGGAGAGCGCTCCGAGATCCGCGTGAAGGCGCCCCTCCGCCCGCCCGCCCCGATGCTCACACTCGCCGGAAGCGGCGTCGTCACCGACTCCATGCCCGCCTCCTTCGTTCTCCCCGGAGACTGGATCGAGGGGAGCGCGGACTTCTCGCTCTCCCTCTCATCCTTCCCGGCCGTCCGTTTCGGAGCCGGGCTGCAGTACCTGCTCCGTTACCCACACGGTTGCCTGGAACAGAAGGTCTCCGGTCTCTTCCCCCTCCTCTACTTCGACGACCTCGCGCGCCTCGTCGATCCGGCACTTTTCGGCGGCGGCGGCGGCGATTACTATGTCGCCGAGGGGATCGCCGAGATCGAATCCATGCAGCTCCCCGACGGCGCGTTCTCCTATTGGCCGGGCGGCGGCCACGTGAACGACTGGTGCAATCTCTACGCGATTCACTTTCTGATCGAGGCGCGGCGCAACGGTTACACCGTTACGGATCGCGTTTACGACCGGATGGTCCGCCTGCTCCCCGGTTACGCCCGGATGAACTCGCAGAACAAGGATCGTGAATACGCGCTCTCCGCCTATGCCTGCTACCTGGCGTCGCTCGCGGGCGCGCCCGAACGCGCCTCCATGAACTTCCTCCTGAACAGCACCACGGACCGGCTGGCCGACTACTCGCTCTATCAGCTCGCCGGAGCCTTCGCCCTCGCGGGGGACATGGTCACCGCGCACCGGCTCCTTCCCAAATCCGCGGCCCCCACGTCGGCCCCCGAAGAGGCGGCGGAATCCGGCGGCATCCTGCATTCCCCCGTTCGGGGGACGGCGATCTGCCTCGACGTTCTGGCCGAAGTGGACCCGCGCAATCCGGTGGTGCCCGTTCTCGTGCGGTCGCTGACGGACGCGGCCGAGAAGAACCGCCGCTGGGAAACGACCCAGGAGAACGCTTTCGCCCTTCTTGCGCTCGGGAAGATCATGCGGACGCAGCAGGGGGACGGATCCTTCCGGGGCGTCGCGCGGATCGACGGCCGCGAGCTCGGGCCATTCGACAACCGCGGCGACCGTTTCGCCGGACGGGACTGGGGGGGCGGCGAGGTGTCGCTCGACCTGACGGGAAACGGCGTTTGCTATTACTACTGGCGCGCCGACGGCATCCCCTCGGGACGCCACATCGAAGAGTACGACCGCGACATCGAAGTGCGACGGCGCTATCTCGACGAGGAGGGCGTTCCGATCCGATCGGACGCTTTCCGCCAGGGGGACTTGGTGGTCGCCGAGGTGACCGTGCGCGCTCTTTCCGGCGACGTCGAAAACGTGGCCGTGGTCGACCTTCTCCCCGCCGGTCTGGAGATCGAGAACCCGCGGCTTCAGTCGCGCCGCGCCCTCACCTGGATCGACAAGAAGACGCGCGGCCCGGTCTACATGGATTTCCGGGACGACCGGATCGTCTTTTACGGCGACCTGCGGCAGGGGGAAACCGAGAAGTACTACTACGGCCTTCGCGCCGTCACGGCGGGAGAGTTCACGCGGCCGCCGGTTCGCGCCGAAGCGATGTACGCGCCCATGAAATCATCGGTCGCATCGGGCGGACGGATCACCGTGCGCCCCGCCGATTGAGATGCGCCGGAACCGACTCATTCTCGCCGCCGCCGTCCTCGTCGCGGCGCCGTTCCTCCTCTTCGAGGCGGCCCACCGCGCCTTTCCGCTCCCGCGCGGGAAGCTGTCGCCGCCCGGTTCCCGGGTCGTCTTCGACCGCCGGGGAGAGGTTCTCCGCGTCTACCTCGCCCCGGACGGGATGTGGCGGCTCCGCTCCGGAACGGACGGATTCTCCGAGCATCTCGAACGATCCGTCCTGGCCTACGAGGACCGCTTCTTCCGTTACCACGCCGGGATCAATCCCCTCTCGATCGCGCGGGCGCTCCTCGTGAATATCCGAGCGGGGCGCGTGGTACAGGGCGGTTCGACGATCACCATGCAGCTCGCGCGCCTCATGGAACCCAAGGAACGAACGTTTCGCAATAAAATCATTGAGGCTTTCCGGTCGCTCCAGATCGAACGGACGTACACGAAGAAGGAAATCCTCGCCCTCTATCTCGACATGGCTCCCTACGGCGGAAACGTGGTGGGCGCGGGCGCCGCGGCGCGCATCTACTTCGACAAGAGCGTGGAACGACTGAGCATCGGCGAGGCGGCGCTGCTCGCGGCGATTCCCAAAAATCCCAACGCCAACAGGCCGGACCTCGACCCCGAAGCGGCGCGGCGCGCGCGGGGGCGGGTGCTCGAACGGATGGTCGCGCGGGGCGCGATCACCGAGGCGGAGGCGCGGCGCGCGGAGACGGAACCGATCGAGGCGCGCCGTTACTCCATGCCTTTTCGCGCGCCGCACCTGTCGGACATGCTGGCGGCGAAGCGTCCGGAGAGAGAGCGTCTGGAAACGACCATCGACGGCGAAGCGCAGGCGGCGACGGCCGGCGTCCTCGCGCGGCACGCCGCTGAGCTTGCCCGGAGGGGGATCACCAACGCCGCCGCCGTGGTATTGGACGTCGAAACCGGCGAGCTGCTGGCGCTCATCGGATCGCTCGACTTCTTCGACGACGGCGCCTGCGGACAGGTCAACGGCGCGACCGCCCCCCGCTCCCCCGGCTCGGCGCTCAAACCCTTTCTCTACGCCCTCGGACTCGATCAGGGATTGATCACGCCGAGCACGATCCTGGCCGACGCGCCCGTCGACTACTCCGGCTACCGGCCGGTCAACTACGACGGACGGAATAGCGGCGCCGTCACCGCGGAGGAAGCGCTGGAACGCTCCCTCAACGTTCCGGCCGTCAACCTGTACGCGCGCCTGGGCAACCGCGGTCTCCATTCCTTCCTGCGCGACGCCGGGGTCACGACCCTTCCCGAAGGGAAAGAACACTACGGTCTCTCTCTCGCACTGGGCGGCGCGGGGATCACTCTTCTGGAACTGACCAACGTCTATCGCGGCGTCGCCGCGGGGGGGCTCTTCTCCCCATGCATCGCGCTCCGGGACGAGCCGCGCGCCGAGGGTCGCCGCCTTCTGGGAGAAGGCGCTTGTTTCATTCTCGGAGAGATGCTGACCGGGCTCCGCCGGCCGGAGTTGCCGGCGGTTTGGGAGCAGGCGATCCACATCCCCAAGGTCGCCTGGAAGACCGGAACCTCTTACGGCCATCGCGACGCATGGAGCATCGGCTACGACCCGCGACACGCCGTCGGCGTCTGGGTCGGAAACTTCGACGGCTCGGGCGTCCCCGCGCTCGTCGGCGCGGAGACGGCGGCGCCGATTCTCTTCGAGATCTTCGCGGCGTTGGATCGACCGGACGACGGCGTGTGGTTCGCGCGTCCCCCTACGGTCGCGGAGAGGACCGTCTGCGCGGCGAGCGGCCTCCCCCCCAACGCCGACTGCCCCACCCACAAGAAGGAACTCTTCCTGCCCGGTCTTTCACCGCAAACCCCCTGCGACGTGCATCGGCGGATTCTCGTCGACCGGAAGACCGGCTATCGGCTCTGCCCCCACTGCCGCATGGGGAGGGACTGCGAGGAAAGGATCGTCGCCCTCTGGCCTCCCGAGATCGCCACCTGGATGGAGAGAAACGGACATCCGATCGACGAGATTCCCGAGCATGACCCCGATTGTTCGCGGCTCGCGAACGGGGCCGCTCCGCTGATCCGGTCGCCGATCGACGGCTCCGTCTACCGGCTACGCGCCAACGTGGATCGCCGCTACCAGAAAGTTCTTCTGGACGCGCAGGTCGCCAACGGCACCGGCAGGATCTTCTGGTTTCTCGACGGGCGGCTCGTCTACTCGGGAGCGCCCAGGGACGACCTGTTCATCTCCCCGGACCCGGGCCGCCACACACTTCTCTGCATGGACGACGAGGGACGCTCCCGATCGATCGATATCGTCGTGCGCGACGACCCCTCCCGCTGAAACGCCTCACCGATCCCCGAGGTCGCGGCCGCGTTCCGTCCGAGAACAGCGGCGCGCGAAAGAAGCCGGGCGATGCCGCGAAACACGCCGCATCTCCCTCCCGGTGATGCGCGTCCCGGCCGGCCGGCGGCGGCCGCCTCCGGCCCGTTCCGTCATTCCGCTCTCCTGCTGTAGGGGCGGCACCGGAGCAACTGCTCCAGATTTTCCCGGGCTTCTGGAAAGCCGGGCGAGAGTTCCAGCGCCCGGCGGAACTCGGCCTCCGCTTCCGTGTAACGCCCGCTCATGGCGAGAAGGACTCCGAGATCGTTCCGGTTCTTGGAATCGCTTCCGTTCAGGACCGCGACACGGCGGCGGCATTCGATCGCCCCTTCGATGTCTCCGCTCTCGGCGAGGAGCGCGCTCAGATTGACCGCGGCGGAGACGTGGCCGGGATCCAGGCGGAGGGCGTCCCGAAAACACCGCGCCGCCTCGTCCTTGAGCCCCTTCTCTCGATAGGCAAGACCTAAATTGTTGTACGCCTTTCCATAGCTCGGATCCAGGCGGATCGTCTCCTTGAAAACACCAATCGCCTCGCCGCCGCGCCCCGACCGCATAAGCGCGCAACCGTAGTTGTAGAGGACTCGCGGGCTGACCGGACCGGCGCGCAGGGCATCGGCGTACAGGGTAAGCGAGTCATGCCAGCAGGCAACGCGCTCCCGGGAAGCGAGGGCGCAACCGGTGAGCAGAAGCATCGCGACCCCGATGGCCAACCGGCGGGCCGGCAGGAAACGGCGCTTCTCGGCCGCCGAGGCGATCTCCGCGACTCCCCAGACAACCATCACGAAAAGGCCGATGGAGGGGAAGTAGGTGTATCGATCGGCGATGGCGTGCAACCCAACCTGTACGAATCCGATGATCGGCACCATCGATCCTAGAAACCAAAACCACCCGACGGGGAGGTAACGCCGCCGCCGCAGGCGCCATGCCGCCCAGGAGACCGCCAGGAGCGCCGCGGCCGACCCGAGGACTTGTTGTGCGGAGAGGGGAACTCCGCCGGAGAGGCTCGGGTGGGGATAGAGGATCGAGAGATCCGACGGCCGCAGAATCTTTCCGACGTAACGGACATAGGAGACGGCGGCGTTCGCCGCCTTGTCGCCCAGAGGAAGGGAGACGACATTGCCTCCGATCCCCTCGACCGGCTTTTGCGCGAGCGCCGTGATCCCCACGAAAAAGGCGGTGACGAGAAAGAGCGGGATCTTTTCGCGGAGAAGCCGCGCCGGATAGAACCTGCTCGCCGGCGACGGCCCCGCCGCCAAGCGACGAAGAGGCCAGTAGTCGAACAGGATCAGCAGGAAGGGAAGAGTGACCAGCATCGGTTTCGCCATCAGACTGAGCGCCTGGAAAAAACCGGTGAGGACGAGGAGAGATCGTTTGCCGCGACGGGCGTAATCCGTGTAAGCGTGAAGGGAGGCGAGCCCCCAGAAGAGGCCGAGCACGTCCTTCCTCTCGGAGATCCAGGCGACCGACTCGACCCGCAGAGGGTGGAGGGCGAAAAGTCCCGCCACAAATGCGCTTCGCCAGAAGGCGCCGGTCATTCGCCGTAGAAGAAGAAAGAGGCTGATTGTGTTGGCGATGTGGAAGAGCAGATTGACCAGATGAAAATAGCCCGGATCGATCCCACGAACCTCCGCGTCCAGCATGAGGGAAACCCATGTGACCGGCTGCCAGGCGAACCCGCGGAAAGAGGTGAAGGCCTCCTTCAGGCCCTCGAGGGTAAGTCCCGAGCGGACGAACTCGTTTTCCGTAACATAGACGGGATCGTCGTAGTTGATGAAGTCGAAGCCGCCGACCCGCGCGTACACGAAGAGGTTCGCCGCGATAAAAAGGAAAAGGACGAGAGGAAGCGCCGTTTTTTCGCTTAGAAAGCCCGCGCCCCGCTTCCCGCGCAATCCTCTCCGACCCCGCGACCCGTCGGTCGGTCGTTCCTTCGCGGCGGATCCCGCGCCTGTCCGGTTGCCGGACCGGGTAGCGCTTCTCGTCCCGCTCATCGCCATACCCACCCCGCCGGCCACTCCTGCGATCGGAGTCCGCCCGAGCCGCTGCCGTCCCGGTCCGGCCCCGCGCGAGAGCGCCGTTCCTCTCCCGTCGGATCGAAAACCACCACATCCCCGGCCCCCGTGAAAGGGCCGGAAAAACGTCTCCATCCGGTCCGCCGATGCCGGTGGGTTGACCCGGCGGGCCGCGATCTCGGTGGGAATCGTTGTCGGGAACAATGGGGGGCGATCGGTGGGTTTCGCCCGAAACACTCGAGTCGTCGCTTAATTATAGCAAGACAACATTCGACTGTACACCCGCCTCCTTAAAATACTCTTTTCACATTGCCGTACAACTAGTTAGCCTCCCGGAGGCTTACGGAATCCCGGTGGTTTCCGGGAGCGCCGTCCCGCCGCCGAATCCCGTCTTCGACTCCGACATTTCTAAGGCCCCTCCACGCGCCGCATGTGAACCCGCCGTTCGCCGCTTTCGCGCCGCCCATCCGACGCTCGTCCGAGAAGGAACCTTTCCCGCATTCCTCTGTCGCCGGGCAGCGGAAAAAATGAGAACATGAAAGCGGCTGCTCATTTTTCTCTTTTTCGATCCGGGATGAGTGGGATGAAAATCAGACCGTATGAACCGATTGACGAAGAGCAGGTCGTCCTTCTTTGGGCCGACTGCGGCTTGGTGGTCCCTTGGAATGATCCCCATCGCGATATCCGGCGAAAGCTGAAAGTACAACCGGAAATGTTTCTGGTCGGGTGCATGGAGGACAGGATCGTTTGCAGCGTCATGGCCGGTTACGAGGGGCACAGAGGTTGGATCAACTATCTCGCGGTCCATCCGGAATTCCGCCGGCGTGGAATGGGCAAGCGCATGATGCGTGAAGCCGAAGAACGTCTTCGTGCCGCAGGCTGCCCGAAAATCAACCTGCAAGTTCGAAGCGCCAATACCGAGGTGATCGCGTTCTACAAGCGAATCGGATACAAGACGGATGATGTGGTGAGCCTGGGCAAGCGGCTGGAACCGGACGATTGAACGATGTCTCACCGTGAAAAGGGCCCGGCGTCGACGCGCCGGGCCCCTTCTTTTCAAACCGTACGGGGTTTTCGACTTCCCCTTTATTTTTTCATCGTGGCCAGGGCGATCTCCGCCGCGTTGACCAGCTGATAGGCGATGGGCGACGCGGTCAGCGCCGGGTGAGTCCCCATCTGGAAGAGGGCGATCTCCTCGGCGGTCATGCCATTCTGGATCGCCATGGCGATGACGTTCGCCATCTCCGCCGTCGAGGCGCCGCCGCACACTTCGCCGCCCAGCAGCTTCCGCGATTTCTTGTCGAAGACCAGTTTGATCTTCATCTCGACCGCGCTGGGCATACATCCGGGATGCCTGTCCATCGAAGCGGCCGTGGCGACGACCACGTCGAAACCGGCGGCGGCGGCGGCTTTCTCCGTGAGTCCCGAGGCTGCGACGGCGAGATTGTCGAAGGCGGTGGCAAACACGCCGATGGCTCCCGGGTTCTCTCTCTTCAGCTCCCGCACGTTCGCCCCGGCGATACGGGCTTCGGTGGTCGCGATGGACGCGAGCCTAAGACCCGAAGGCTTCCCGGTGAAGAAGGACCACTTCTCCGCGCAATCCCCGACCGCGAAGATGTCCTCATCGCCGGTCCGCATGTATTCATCGACCCGTATGCCCTTCGTCTCTCCGATCTCGAGACCCGCATCTCGCGCGAGTGCCGTGTTCGGCGCCGCGCCGATGCCGATGATCACGGCGTCCGCCTTCAGCTCATCGCCGTTTTGCAGTTCCACCGACTCGACTTTCCCGCTTCCCCGGATCGTCTTCACGCCGTTATCGACGACGATCCGGATTCCCCTCTCCTTCAGCTTCTCCTCCGCCTTGGCGCAAAACTCGGTGTCCATGGCCAGCATGAGGCAGTGGGGAAGCATCTCGACGATGGTGACGCTCGCGTCTCCCATCTTCCGGCACTCGTCGGCCATCTCCGCCCCGATGAATCCCCCGCCGATGATCACGACGTTCTTCGCCTTTTCCAGCACCGCCCGGGCATCTGCCAGGTAATCGGCGTCCTTCCAGACGGGAAAAACATTCTCCAGATCCATGCCCGGAATCGGGGGGCGGACCGGCTCCGAACCGGTCGCCAGAATCAGTTTCCCGTAGGACACGGTCTCGCCGGAGGCGGTCTTCAGCGTTTTCGCCCGGCGATCGATCTTCGTCACCTCGTCGATCATCAAATCGATGCCGTTGTTGGAGAGGAGACCATCGGGAATCACGTTTTTATCCGGCGAACCGACGGTTCCGAAGATGTAGGGGATGCCGCACGGGACCATCACCTTGGCCTTGCCCTCCTTACGAATCAGGAGGACGTCGATATCTCCATAATGCCTCTTGGCGGTGATTCCCGCGACCGGGCCTGCGGCGCTTCCGCCGATGATCACGACTTCCGCTGCCTTCACCGTGAACCCCCTTTCTGGACCGCTTGAGTCGAACTGAGGCGGGGCCGGCCGGGTCGTAGCCCCCGGATGGGTCCGCTCGGGGAATCCTCGAAAACGGCCTTATGTTCGGGGATTCCCGTAACCGGTCCCTATGAGGCGCCTCCCAACATACGCCACGCGCGCGATGCGTGGCGGGGGGCGCGAACAAGCTACCGCGTAAGTGTATACGATAATCGGTGCGCGTTGAAGGAAGAATCCGGAGGCGCGGTTCCGCGCCCCGCCCGAGGCGACGCGACGGCTCCGGCGACCGGAGCGGGCCGGCGGAGGAGGGAAAACCGCCTATCCATCACCCCCGCAAGGAGTCGAGAAGGGCGGTGAATTCGTCATAGGGAATCATCCGTGTTTCGATCAACCCCTCTTTCCGGTCAAAGAGGACATCCCGGACCATGGTCTCCATCATATCGCGGTACAGATCCACGTCCGTCTCCCCCACCGAACCCGGATCCTCGTCGTAACCGAGCTCGATCTCCCAGAGGCCGTCCATAGCCTCGTTACCCACGAGAAGATGCTTGCGGTAAACGACTCGCAATGCGGAGCGGGTCGGGGGATAGGCGATTACGTACCGGTATTCCCGCCTCGGCAGGCCGTCGACGGAACGGATGAAATACGTGCTTTTCTCGGGATCCGATCTTCTCGCGCAGCCAAGAACATAGGCGATTACGTCGCCGACGGCGTGGTCCCTGCCGCTGATCAAAATGAACTCTCCCCTCTCCGGAAGTTTCTCCAGCCCTCCCATCTCCCGCACGGCCTCGGCGGCGATTTTGTAGCCCCCGGCGCCGCAAAGGCAGACGTGCCCCAAATAGGCGCAGACATCACTGAAACGCACTTCCGTCGTGGATTCCCCTTCGGGGTAGCTCCCGGCCAACACGCCGTGCCGGTAGGTAAAAAAGAGGGACGGCACGGCGAGCACGTCCGCGTACTTCTCGTGCCAGCGGCCGGAATGCCATCCGTGGGCGTGGGCGGCTTCCGTCATAGGGATCGACGCGGCGAGCAAGAGGAGAAAAGCGATTCGTTTCTTCATCCGACGCACTCCCGTTTCAAACATATAAAACGGACGAATCGGCCGGCGGGCGCTCCGTCCGCCCGGGAAAGAGCCGGTCAGTCCTTCTTGTTGAAATAGCGCCGTCGCTCCTTGGCGATCCATTTCATCCGACGTTCCTTCTCCATCGCCGATCGAACGTCCAGTTTTCGATCGAAGTAGGCTGCTTCTTTCTTCAGCTTATGAAAACTGTCCAGCCGCTCCTGCGGGAGATCGCCCGCTTCGACGGCGGCGCGGACCGCGCACCCCGGCTCCGATTCATGGGTGCAATCTCGGAAGCGGCAGCCGTCGGCGAGAGCGTCGATGTCGGCGAAACTCGTCGCGATCCCCTCGTCCGCTTCCCAGAGTTGCAGCTCGCGCATCCCCGGCGTGTCCAGGAGCAATCCGCCGGAGGGGAGAAGCACCAGCTGGCGATGGGTCGTCTTGTGCCGCCCCTTCTCCACGCCCTTTCGGAGGCCCGCGGTCGCCATCACCTCGCGCCCGGCGAGACGGTTCAGCAAGGTCGACTTTCCCGCTCCCGTGGAGCCGAGCAGGGCGATGGTGCGCCCCGGGGCGAGATAGGCGCGCAGGGGATCCAGCCCCGAGTCGCATAACGCGCTCACGGCGTGGACGGGCGTGTCCGCGAGGCGTAGACCGAGCTCTTCGACGGTCCGTTCCGTCTCATCCGCCAGATCCGCCTTGGTCAACACGACCACGGGGGACGCGCCCCCCTGCCGGACCAGGGCGATGTAGCGCTCAATACGGGAAGGGTTGAGGTCGTAACCGAAGGCGGAGACGATCCACACCGTGTCCACGTTCGCCGCTACGACCTGTTCCTCCGTCCGCGCCCCCGCCGTCTTTCGGGAGAACTTGGCGGCGCGGGGAAGAACGGCGTGAATAACGGCTTCGCCTCCGCCGTCCGACTCGATGACCACCCAGTCGCCGACGGCGGGAAGGTCGGCGGGACCGGAGGCCGCGTGCCGGAAACGTCCGGTCACCCGCGCGGACATCTCCCCTTCCGGGGCACGCACGCGATACGATCCGCGATGCTCCGCGACGATCCGCGCGGGGTGCCCGACGGGAATGCCGGCCTCGCGGAACAGCCGTTCCCAATCCTCGTTCCAACCGTAAGCGGAAAGATCCATGGCTTTTCCCCATCCGTCACGCCGCCTGGATCGCATGACGCATCGAACCGAAACGGCGGCCGGCTTCCATGGCATTTTACCAAAGAAGGCTTCTCCGTGGTCGAGATCCTCCGCGGAATCACGCGCCGGCGCAGACCGTAAACGGCACGGGCCCGGGGTCGCCCCCCCCGGGCTCGTGGGTAACCGTGTTCCACGGCGCGATCTAGGTCGATCCGGTAACGGCCGAATCAATCGGTACGGGCGATCCGGAATCCGACGTTCCCATTCGTGTTTTGGGGATCATCCAGATTCCGTCGCGCGCAGCGCAGGTCGTCGGCTCCGCTGTTCCAGCCCCCGCCGCGCACCAGCCTGGACGTCCCGGCGGCGGGACCGGCGGGATCCGTCTCCGGATCCGTGCCGAGGGAGCAGACGAACCAATCGCCGCACCACTCCATCACGTTCCCCGCCATGTCGAAGAGCTGGAGCGTGGCGGGTGCCGAGGGATAAGCGCCCACGGGAGAGGTCGCCCCCACGCAGAAAGTGCCGGCAAAGGCGTTCACCAGTTCACACACCGGCGAGTCGTCCCCCCACGGATAAACCCGCTCGTCGTCGTATCGGGCCGCGTATTCCCACTCCGCATCGGTCGGGAGGCGATAACCGACCGCGCCGTAGGGGTCCCCTCCGTTGCACAGCCATGTGGAATGGTCGTAGGCCCGTGGCTTTCCCTCGCGCATGCTGAGCCAGTCGCAATAGGCGGCCGCTCCATACCAGGAAACTTCGATCACCGGATGGTCCTTCATCCCCGGATCGACGGTGAACACGTCATCGCTGAAGGAAATCCGGCAATCGAAGTCGTTCAGGTCGAGCAGCTCGACGGTGGAGCCGTCCAAATTGTCCTTGACCGTCGAGGAAGTGGCCGTGACGAGACCCGCGTTGTAGGCCCACTGAAGGGCGTCCCGATATTGCCCGTTGGTGATCTCGTATCGGCCGAGATGATAGTCGCGCGTCAGGGTAATCACTCTTTCGTCGATTCCGCAGGCGGCGATGGTGTCCCCCATGACGAAGGAACCGGCGGGAACGAGCGACATGGGGATCTTCTTGCGGCTCAGCCCCGGGTCGTAAGCGGCGTGCGGCCCTTCCGGCGGGGGCACCACCTGCCGGGCGCCGGCGTCCGCGCGGATGGAGAGCGCTCCGCACTCCTCGATCCCGTCCGAGACACGGATCTCGCTCGGCGCCTCCTCGTCGCAACCGACAAGGGCGGCGAGAAAAGCGGCGAGGGACACGACGCCGATCAATAGAATGAGGGTTCTCCGGCCGTTCCCACGACCGATACGCGTTCTCATGCTGGGGGGCATGGCATCCTCCTTGTGTGCGGGCAAACGGCGACAGGGAGCCTGACTATATTACTAAAGTATACTCGCGCCTTCAAGAGATAGAACGCCTCGCTCGCACGCGCCGGGCCGGTGGAAAGGCGTTCACGGCCGCGCAGAAACGGCCCTTTTGACGGCCGATCGCCCCTTCCGGAAATGGTATAATTGAGGGGCGATCGCCGCCCCAAGCACCCGCTCCCCCGGGCGGCGGCTCTCCGGCTCCCCCCATGGAGGACGGGCGTTGCGGCACTCTTCCACCCGATCATTCCTTTGGCTCACGGGTATCGTGCTGGCTCTCCTTGCCGGGACGAACGCCTCCGCGCTCGATCCATGGCCGGCGGAACCCCTCTCCTCGGCGATCAATCTCACGGAGATCGAAGGACCCGGCGTCAACGATTTTTACAACGACCTGAGCGGCGCGGTCTGGAATCCCGTCACGAGAACCCTCTGGGTTTGCCGGAACGGGCCAGGAGGGAGCGCCTCGAAACTCTGGGCGATCGTGGAAGACGGAAGCGGCGGGTATGAAGTCGATTCCCGCGACGGGAACCGGGGGGAGTGGACCGGTTTCGGCGACTTCGAGGGAGTCACTCAGGCGGACTTCGAGGAAGACGTGATCTATGCGATCGTCGAGGGAGAGGAACGAATCAAAGAGTACGACGTATCCACCTACGGCGCGGCGGTCCTCACGAACGATTGGAACACGAGCTCCTACCTCCCCTTGTCCGGAGGATCGGGCGCGGAAGGGATCACTTTCGTCCCCGACTCGTGCCTCGCGGCGGCCGGTTTCGTGGACGCGGACGGTCTCCCCCGAGTGAGCGGCGGCGGCATGGGCGGGCTGATGTTCGTGGCTCACCAAAACGGAGGGAACGTTTTCGTTTTCGATCTCGACCGCCTTGCCGGCGGTTTCACTTTCGTGGGCGAGTACGGGACGGGATATTCGGAAACCGCGGCGCTGGAGTTCGACCGCTCCACCGGTGAGCTGTACGCCTGGCACGACGCGGGATTCGACGTGTTGTCCGTCTTCGATCTGGCATCGTCGGAGGTTCTCGGGGAAAGCCGCAGGGAACTCACCGCCCTCCGGCGGTTCTCGGGACCGAGCAGCCAGAACAACGAGGGGATCGCCGTTGTTTCCGCGGACGACTGTTTCGCCGGCTCGCGTTCACTTTTCATGACCGTCGATGACGGCGGGGAATCGTCCCTGCTCTGCTACCGTGAATTCGAGGATGGGTGCTCGGTGTGTGTTTCCGTGGGCGTCGCGGACGCCGCTCCGTGGTCGAACGACCGGCTCGACGCGCTGCCGAATCCCTTCACGAACGAGACCGCCGTTTCCTTCCTTCTCCGATCCCCTTCCGACGTATGCCTGGGCGTCTTCGACCTCGCCGGCCGGGAGGTCCGTTCCCTCCACGCGTCGAATCGCTCCACCGGCCGCCACACCGTGATCTGGGACGGCCGCGACCGAAGGGGCGAGAAGGTCGGCAGCGGCGTCTATCTCATGCGCCTCCAGGCGAACGGCCGGGTCGTCGGTCGAAGGAAGGCGATCGTTCTCCGATAGGACCGGCGCGAATCGCCCCGGTGCCCCCTCGCTCCTATTAACCTTCTTCCGGAATCAGCGGGTTGCATCGATCCTTCGATGCCTTACCTTCCCTACTTCGTCTTCACGACTTTCCGAGTGATGGTCTCCCCTTCCGTTCTCATCCGAATCAGGTAGATACCGGAGGGCACGGCGCGGCCCGTGTCGTCCCGGCCGTCCCAAGTCGCGGTGAGGCTGCCGCGGTCGATTCCGCACGTGAGCTCTCTCACCCTCCTTCCCAAAACATTGTAAACGGCGAGGTGCGGCCTGATCCCGGGCTTGGACGCACAAAAACGGATTGTCGTCTCTTTGCGAAACGGATTCGGCGAGGGGAGCCCGAGGAGAGGCGGGCGGGCGGCCTCGTCGCCATTCGGCCCGGCGACCGACGTGAACGGCGAGACCGGTAGAGGAATGTCCTTCGTCACGTTCCCCGCGAAGTGCGTGCCGTACCGGCTCCGGTCCGCGAGATCCCAGTCGTCGAAGTCGAAGCCGCACGGCGCTCCGCCGATCAGGAATCCGGTGATCGACGCGTCGTGCCGGTCCTCGTCGGGGGTAAGGTCCGTATCGATGAACACCTCCGGGGCGTCCGCGCCGAGCAGGGGGATCGAGACCCCCGTCGCCGCGCCGTCCGCGTGGAACGTCCACAAAACCTCGGCGATGTCGATGGTGTCGCCGGGCTCCGCCTGGGGTGACGTGTCCTCCACGGAACGGACATAGGAGATACGCATCTCATGGACGTCGGGGAACAAACCCGACTCCACATTCGCCATGGACGACCAGGCGATCAGCGAGTCGGCCGCGGTTATCGTGGAGAACTCGAGAAACTCGGGAGTCGACGCCGTGTCGCCCGGCGCGAGCCCCGCACGCACGAGCACGGCGCTGTTGCCGAGCACTTCGTTCGTGTCGGTCATGACCACGCCGAAGATGTAGTCCGGGTTTCCCGGCACTCCCGCGCCGAGAGTCGGAATACCGAGCACGGCCTGGCTGTCCCCCGGCACGGCCGCGAAGCCGCTCGGGAAGAGCCGGCCGTCTCCCGCGAGACCGTCCAGGTCGGCCACGCCCGCGACGAGCACCTCCACCCCCGGAACGCCCCCCTCGACCGGAATCCACACATCCGCCCCCCGCTCGATGGTGAGATCGAAGTCCTGAGTTCCGGAGCCGTCCACCTGAATCTCTTCCTCGAGACCGTACCGGCGAATGTCGAAACCGAGGATCAGATTAAAGAGATCGGGCTCCGGTTTGACGAGTTCGGCGAGCACGGTGACGACGCTGATCCGGCCGTATATCGCCCACAGATCGGTGGGCCCTTCGTCCTCGACGAAGATGACGTAGGGGGTCCTCTCGAGCGGGTAGAGCAGGAGGTCGATTTGGAAAGGCACGTAGACCGCGCCGGGGATGTCCGCTTCACCGACGAGGGGGAAGTTCTCGATCACCAAGGGCGAAAGCCGCGAGAGACTACCCGACATCAGGTCGTCGATCATGGGCAGAAGCCCCCGGATCGGAATCGTGTGCCAAACGACCGCCGCGTCCCACTTGCCGTCGTTCCAGACGATGTCGAAACCGGAAGTGATTTCTCCCGAATAGGTCGGTCGATCGTAGGAAGCGCCGATGGGCCGGACCGGGAGAACCACGACCGATGCGTCCACGTCCACCGCCGTCGAGTAGGAGTGCCCCTCCTTGCCGGCGGTGACGGTCACCGGCCCGGCGAGATCGGGTGAGACAAACGTGATCGATCCATTCGTGTCGGTCCGCCCCGTGTTTCCGATGAACGGCAGGGAAGGCGCGGGCCCCACCTGCACGTAGGCATCCTCCAGGGGGAGCCCGGTCAGTTCGTCGATCACCGTGATGGTGATCGCACCCGCGATCGGCCCTCCGCCGAATCCACCGGCGGGGTCCACGGCGAAAGAGAGGGCCGGAACCAGGAAGAGAAGAGCGACGAGGGTCGCCGCAATCGCGCGGAAGCGAGACCGCGACGGCAAGGGAACAGGGGGCATGGGGGATTCCTCCGGCAAAGCGCACTTCAGACCGGCTTCTCGGAGAACCGTCTTCATTATAGTATCATTTTTATGTACCCACATTCAGCCGTCGTGCTCGCAGCGGACCGGAGCAGGGTCTCCGGGTTCCGGGAGAGGAGCGGTCCGCGATCGCACCGCGGCGGTTAACTCCAACATTCGCAAGCCGATACCATCAAACCTCCGATCGCGAAGCGAAGGGGCGTCGGTTCGACCCGTGATCCCGGTGGCCGCCCAAGTGGGATTCTTGAATGGGCTTGCAATCCGGTGAACCGGCGCCGGGGCACCATTCCCGGCTCCGGATGGAATGGACGGGAGCGTCCCCGGCACGGAACCGCCTATGCGCTTTCTGCTTTTTCACTTGCGCTTCCGGCCTCATGCACTATAATTAGTACGAATGCTCATTTTCGCGAAGGCTTCGTAGAAAGCGAGCCTCTGTAGTCCAAGAGGGCTATCCATCATCAGTTGCCGCGATAATTGCGGTCCTTTCTTTTCCACGCGTCCGGCGGGTAGAGAGATTCGTAGAACGCCGGACCAAGGAAAACATGAAAGAGAACGCACACGCGCGGCTCCCGCGCACGGACCATCCGATCCAAGGATCCCATCCCCAGTTTCGGTCGGGTGCTTTTAGCGACCTGATACCGGAGATTCAGCGGGCCGTGGCCGCATCGGGATACGAGGTTCCCACTCCCATACAGGAACAGTGCATTCCGCACCTGCTTGCCGGGCGGGATCTTCTGGGCAGCGCCCAAACCGGCACGGGGAAAACCGCCGCCTTTACCCTGCCGCTTCTGCAACGCCTCGCAGGCGACTACCGGCGACCCGAGAAGGGAACCCCCCGGGCCCTCATTCTTACTCCTACCCGCGAACTCGCGGCGCAGATCAGTGAGAGCATCCGGACCTATGGGCGTTTTCTACGCATAAGCAGCACCGTGATCATCGGAGGTGTAAACCAGTTTCAGCAGGTCAAGGCTCTGAACCGCGGAGTGGATATTCTCGTGGCCACGCCCGGCCGGCTGCTCGATTTGATGCAGCAGGGTTACGTCCACTTGGACGCGGTGGAGGTCTTCATTCTCGACGAGGTGGACCGGATGCTCGACATGGGCTTCATTCCCGACATCAAGCGGGTGTTGTCCCACATTCCCGCCGAGCGTCAGACCCTTTTCTTTTCGGCCACAATGGCCCCCAAAATCGAGGAGCTGGCATACACCATGGTCCCCGACCCGATACGGGTGAGCATCACCCCCGGACAGCCCGCCGTGGAGCGCATCGCGCAGAAAGTGCTCTTCGTAGAAAAGAAGGACAAAAACGCGCTGCTCGTCTCTCTGCTGAACGATCCCCGGGTCAATAAGGTTCTCGTTTTCACCCAGATGAAGCACATCGCGAACCGCGTTTTGAAAAAGCTGAACTCGGCGGGAATTCAGGGTGCTTCCATCCACGGCAACAAGAGCCAGGCCGCGCGGACCAGGGCGTTGGAAGGATTCAAGCAGGGCCGCTTCCGGGTGTTGGTCGCCACCGATGTGGCGGCGCGAGGCCTGGACGTGGACGACATCACGCACGTGATCAACTACGATCTGCCCGTTGAAGCCGAGACCTATGTGCACCGTATCGGACGCACGGCTCGGGCGGGGGCGGACGGCGACGCCATTTCGTTCTGCTGCGCCGAGGATCGGGCCTACCTGCGGGACATCGAACGCCTGCTGGGCAAACCGGTACCCGCCGAGATGGAACACGCCTATCATTGCGATGAGGCTTTTCGGTCCAGTCTGCCCGCCCCGAAAACACATGGCAATGACCATGTACGACGGAGCGCACGCCCCCAGCGAAGCATCCGTCACCCCAAAAGGTACCGTCGTCTTTCCAAATAGATCCGTCCGCGTCGCCCGGGGAGGCGTTGCTGATCACGAAACCGGCGATGGCATGCGTCCTCCCGAATCCGTCCTTCCCGATCATTCCATCCGGCACCGAAACGGGGCTCTTCGAACCCGCAAGCCCTTTCTTCCGGCCGGCGGGCCGACACGGACGCAGTTGTTTGTTTGTCCCACCACCCACGAAAGAAGACCGCTTCGCCGCTAACGACGGATTGAATCAGGGAGACCGCGTGGGCGCTCGCCGCTATCGCCACGCGCGTCCCCGCACTTTGACAATGAAACTGTAATGTGTTATTGTAAGCGACGGTGAAAAGGGTGATAGGATTCCCCTGACCCGTCCCTCTTCAACTCGATTCGCCCCAACGCAACTCCGGTCAGGGCCTTCTTGCCGCACCCGTATTTATGGACAATCAACACCGTCGGCCAAGACGGCTCCGCGGATTCGGCCGACGCCGGGAGACGTCGTCATGACCGGAAGAACCCCCATTCCTCTGGGCCGATCTCCTCTTCTTGCATGGATGCTGGTTGTCGCCTTTCTGCCGGGAATCTGTTTGGCCGCCGGCCAAGGCTCCGGAGAGCAACCCGTCGCCGTCGGATTCATCGAAAATCAAGGGCAACTGGATGAAGAGGTCCGTTTCTACCTGCGCAATCCATGTGGTGAGATCTATGCCACATCGGAAGGGATCGTGTTTGATTGCAAGGCGGCGGCCCCCGGGCCGGAGGGATGTGTGCTTCGTGTTTTATTCGAGGGCGCGAACTCCGACGTTTTCCCGACGGGACGCCATGAGACCGAGACCCGCTTCAACTACTTCCTCGGGAACGACCCGGAGAAGTGGCGGGCGGATGTTCGGACATATCGAGAGGTCGTTTACCGGGATCTCTGGCCCGGCATCGATCTTCTCTTCCGCTATGAGGCGGGAGCTCTTGCTTGCGCGATTCGTTCCGTCTCAGGCGCCGATCCATCTCAGGTGGACTTCCGTTATGAGGGCGCCGACCGGGTCGTCTCCGCGGCCGACGGCTCGATCCGTCTGGAGACCGCGATCGGCGTGCTGACGGAACGGCGCACGGCAGAGGCGGGAGCGCCCCGTTCGTTCCGATGGGAGGCGGCGGGGGGTGAGGCCGGAACAGGAAGGGGCGTTTCGGATCTGGAATGGAGCACGTTTATCGGGGGCGAGTACTCGGACGTCGCTCACGATGTTTGCATCGACCATCTCGGATTCAGCTACATCGTCGGGACGACACAAAGCAGCGATTTCCCGACGACGGCGGGCGCTTATGACGAGACGCAGGCCGAATACACCTATGACGCTTTCGTCGTCAAAATCGACACGACCGGGAGCTTTCTCGTCTATGGAACCTATCTCGGTGGAGACAAGGAAGACTGGGGGCGCGGGATCGCCGTGGACGATCAGAAGAACGCCTATCTGACGGGCCTCACGGCTTCCTCCGATTTTCCAACGACCGCAGGGGCGTATGACCGTTCTCTGGCCGGCACCTACGATGTTTTTGTCGCCAAGTTGAATCCCTCGGGCGGCGCGCTTGTCTATTCCACGTATCTGGGGGGGGATGATCCGGTTCCCGTCGCGTGGCCGGAAATGGGATATGCCATCGCGCTCGACGCCGGGCGTTGCGCCTATGTCGCCGGACAGGCTCGCTCAACGGACTTTCCGATTACCCCCGGAGTGTTCGATACGACGGCAGACGTGATGGGGTACGAAGGCTTTGTCACCAAGTTTTCCGCCGACGGCTCTTCGCTCGAGTACTCCACGTTCCTCGGGGGCAGCAGCTACGACAGAGTCGTCGACATCGCCGTTCGCTCCGGGTACGCCTACGTGACTGGAATGACGCAATCGACGGACTTCCCCACCACATCCGGGGCCTACGACGAGACGCACAACGGAAACGAAGACGCCTTCGTTTGCTGGATCCGGCTCGCGGCCGACGCGTTGCAGTATTCGACATTTCTGGGCGGCTCGGCCGCGGATTTCGGATGCGGCATCGCTCTCGATTCATCCGGATACGCGTATGTGACCGGCCACGCCGGACCGGGATTCCCCACCACCTCAGGAGCATTCGACGAATCCCACAACGGGATAAACGACGCGTTCATCACCAAGGTGAACTACTGGGGAACGGGCTTGGCCTATTCCACTTTTGTGGGTGGCGGCGGCAGCGATTCCGAAATCAACCCGATGGGAATAGCCTGTGACGTGGATGGAGAAGCGTACCTCACGGGGAAGACATCATCGAGCGATTTCCCGACCACGCCGGGCGCCTACGACAGCACGATCAACGGATCGTCGGACTTCTATCTGGTCCGTCTGAACTCGGATGGCGACGAGCTTCTTTATGGAACGTATATCGGGGGCTCGGGAACGCAGGAGGAAAGATCCATCGGTCTCGCCTTAGATAGTTGGAAAAGCGCCGTCGTCGTCGGATATAGTCCGGAGACCGATTTCCCGACGACGGCCGGATGCTTTGATCCCACGCACAACGGGAGCCACGACGCCGTCGCACTCAAGATGTACACCGGCGGACGGGGCGACATCGCCGGATCGGTGAGCGGTGATCGCGACTTGATCGGCGGAGCGATCGTCACGGCCGTGGGACCGTCGACCGCCGCCGACACGACCGGCCCGAACGGAGGCTATCACATCCCGGAATTGAAGACGGGGACCTACATCGTAACCACAACAGCCGTCGGTTACTACGATGACATCGAACCGGGTGTCGTCGTCGTCGCGGACGAAGCGACTGCTGTGAACGCCTGCCTGACGCGCCAGAGAGGCGCCGTGGAGGGAACCGTCGCCCTCGCCCGTGGGCCGATCGAGGGAGCCGAGGTGACAGCTGTAGGAGAGGTAACGTTAGCCGACACGACGGACGCGAGCGGATACTACATCCTGGAAGACCTTCCAACCGGCCTCTATGACATCACCGCCGAGGCCGATGGATACAATCCACAGACTATGCCGGGCAACGAAGTCGTTGTAGACGACACGATCGTCGTCGACTTCGCCCTTGATTTGGAGAGCGGAACGGTAGAGGGAATCGTGAGCGGTCCCGGTGGCGCTTTGAGCGGAGCGATCGTTATGGCCGAAGGAGCTTTCTCCGGTTGCGACACGACAGATCCCGCGGGACATTACATCATCGACGGGCTCCCCTACGGCGACTACGATCTCCACGCCTCGGCGCCCGGACACCACACGGGAACAGCCGTGGGCGTAGCCGTTTCGGAGGGCGATCCCGCGGAAGCCGATATCTACCTCGATTCCTTCAATACGCACCTCCTCTGGAGCACTTTCATCGGGGGCGCCGACGATGATGAGTCGAAGGACCTCTTTGTCAGGGGAAGCGTATTCCTATCGGGAATCACCTGCTCTCCCGATTTCCCGACCACCACCGGGGCGTACGACAGCACTCTCGGAGGCGATACGGACATCTTCGTGGCCGCTCTTAACTCCGACAATTCGACCCCGTTCTGGATCACATTGTTGGGGGGAAGCTCGGAAGATGAGGCGGCCGGTATCGTTGTGAACGGCGCGGGATTCCCCTTCGTGACGGGCACCACGGAATCCTCCGACTTTCCCACTACCGCGGGCGCCTTTGATGAAAGTTATAATGGCGACAAGGACGCTTTCGTCACGCAGCTGATGCCGGGCGGGAACAGCCTCGCCTATTCGACGTATATAGGAGGATCGGGCGGCGATGAAGGGCGCGACATCGACTTGCGCGTCACGGGCGAGGCGAACGTGACCGGCGCGACTTGGTCCCTCGACTTTCCGACCACCCCGGGCGCTTACCAACCCAACCTCAATGGTTTTCATTACGACGCATTCGCGTGTCAACTCGATGTGTCGGGAAGTACTATGCAGAGTTCTACCTATCTGGGAGGCGAGTGGTCCGATTACGGCACGTCGATCGTCGTGGGCGCTTCGGGGGACGCTTTCGTGACCGGGTACACCGAGTCGGATTCCTTTCCGATTACGCCCGGTGCTTTTGACGAAACCTACAATGATTCCATCCCGGGCATGAACAACTGGGATGGGTTCGTAACGAGACTCGAGCCGGGCATGGCGGGCCTCGCCTATTCGACCTACCTGGGCGGAGAAGGGAACGACGAGGCGTGGGCGATAACGCTGGACGGAGAAGGCAACGCTTACATCGCCGGCGAAACCAACTCGCAGGATTTTCCGGTAACACCGGGCGCCTTCGACACCTGCTTCGTGAACGACAAAGCGTTCATCACCAAGTTGAGCGCCGTTGGGAGCAGCCTGGTTTACTCCACGTTCCTCGGAGGATCAGCCGAAGATGAGGCTCACGGCATTGCGGTGGACGATTCTGGATTCGTATACGTGACGGGCCAGACGGAGTCCGGTGACTTTCCCACAACCATCGGGGCGTTCGACGAAAAGTATGACGGGCCATCTGATGCATTTGCTGTTAGGCTATTACCATCCGGAGAAGGTATTGATTACTCAACCTTTCTGGGGGGACGTTCGGACGAACGTGGTTTCGGCATCGGAGTTGGTTCGTCGGGACGCATGTTTGTCGCGGGGAGAACGGAGTCCTACGACTTTCCCGTCAGTTGGCTCTCTTTCGACAACTCTCATAATGGATCGCTGGACGCATTCGTGCTGGGACTAGATCTTCCCGAGATCGAAACCGCCGTCGACCGCTTACCGGATCGCGTCCCGCCCGCCTACGGGATTGAAGGCAACCGCCCCAATCCGTTCAACCCTTCCACACGGGTTACTTTTCATCTGCGCCAACCCGGTGCGGTCGATCTTACGATCCACGATGTGGCGGGGCGACTTGTCGCGGTATTATTGAGAGGGTTTCATGACGCCGGCACATTCACCGTTGCGTGGAACGGAAGAGACCGTGAGGGACGCGATGTCTCCTCCGGCGTCTATTTCGTGCGTCTCAAGGCGGGCGGCAAGGTGGTTTCGAGGAAGATCACACTTGTCAGATAGGCGTCGTTGCCCATTCAATCGATGGGGTGTTCCACGTGTTCGCACCGCGCGGAACATGCCGCTGCCGGGATCGGTTCGCCTCCAAAATATATCCCGATGCCGGCCAGGATGATTGGGGGAACGGGAGATCGGGGAGGTGTGCTAGACTGAATTCGGTGTTTTTTTGAATCAATTTTCGCGCCGTATCGGAGATGGGAATGAGAAAGATACTGCCCGCGGTCGCTCTGATCGTACTCTGCATCTCCTGCGTTCAAACCGAGGGAACACAGAAGCACTATGTTTCCTTCGAGGGCCCCGCCGGACTGCGCGAGTACCTGCGGTGGCATCCCGGAAAGACCCCTCTTCTCGGTGCTCACAGGGGCGGACCGGCTGACGGTTTTCCCGAGAACTGTATCGCCACGTTCGAAAGGGCTCTCGACTATGCTCCGTGCCTGATCGAGTGCGATGTGCGAAGATCGAAGGACGGCGCCTTGGTGCTCATGCACGATGACAATCTCGATCGCACGACTACCGGACGGGGCGGCATATCGGATTTCACTCTCGTCGAACTCGAGGAGTTGCGCCTGGTCGACGGCAACGGCGTGGTAACCGAGTACGAAATACCGACCCTGGATGAGGCCCTGTGCTGGGCGAAAGGCAAGGCGGTGCTCGAGCTGGACGTCAAGGACCCCGTAACTCCCGAAGAAATCGTTGACATCATTCGGACCCGGCGAGCGCACGATCGTGTCATCGTTATCGCATACGGCTGGCGCAGCGCCGAGACGTATTATCGCCTGGACAACGAGCTGAGTATTTCCTGTTCGGCGGGTGATGTCGAAGGTGTCGAATACATGCTCCGGAGCGCCGTCCCATCTCAGAATCTAATCGCGTTCGTCGGGGTGTCCGAACCGTCGGGAGACGTCTATCGACTTCTTCACGAGCAAGGGATCTGCGCCATTCTGGGCACCTTGGGCAACCTGGATCGGAAGGCGAGATCCAGGGGCGTCGACGTCTACTTGGATCTCTTGCGGAACGGGGCGGACGTCCTCGCAACGGATGACGTGGAGTTCGCATCCAAGGCGCTGGCTTTGCACGGGGCGAATCTTCAGCGGCAGTAGCCGTAAGCAGCGGACGACTCGCTAGATCGACGAATACGGAAACCCCGCGGAGATCGTTCCTCACCATAGAAGCATTCACCACCTCCTGCTACGTGAGAGCCGGCTCGCGGACCTCGTCCCCCCAGATCTCGGGCGTCGCCGGAGCCTGTTCTTCCCACTGAAACTCTCAATCGGATCCTCCGTACGGGGCGACCCGTTCGGAAGTCCTGTTCGAACGGCGGTAGGCTATGCCGGATAGGATGTTTTGGTTGAAAAGTGGTCACCGGGATCCCCATGTTCGCCTTGCCATGAACGACTAACTTCGAACAAACAGGCTCAGGATCCCGAACCCCCATAGACATGCTACCAGAGCCCAACCGATAGCCCGTTTCCGAAATGCACTCCAAACGAAACGGCGGGAGAGGAGAACCCGGACGGAGAACACAAACAAAACCGGCAGGATGGGGACGCGATGCCTCGCGATGGCGAAAACAAACACGTGGATAATCAAGTTGGCGAGCAGGAAAGCGGCTAGTAATTCCTTCCCATTACTCTTCCAGGCACGATTGGTGACTGATGCCACTACCGTACCGGTAAAAGCCAAAATCGATACAAAAACGGTGAAGACGTTCAGGAGCACGAGCCAGGGAGGTAGTACGGCTTGCCTCTTCTTCGGAGTGAACACCTGCCGGATTCCCGTATCTCCTCCCCCGATGAATCTCGCGAGTTTGAGCGCACTCTTCCGGACCGCCATTCCTGGGTGTTCCTTCCAGTATTGGATAGTGAGCCCCCGAAGTAAGGCTTGGCGGTTCTCCTCCGTTCCGATGCCGGGCGAAGGAAGCTTTTCTCTCCAGAATTCCTCTCCCTCCGGCACCGTCCGACGGGTCGTGGGGCCTTCGGCGTACCAATCCGGAATATAGGGATTGTTGCCGGTATAGAGAGTGATAGCAGAATGGCTATCGATCAGAATGAAGCTTCCCAGAACCCGATAGTTGCGAATCGTCCAGGGGGCGATGACCAGGAAAACGACGGCAAGGAGGAGAGCCACTCTAAATAGCGGGAAACGGTCTCTTCGGATTCCGGCAACGAACATGCCGGCCGCCGAGAAAAGAGTGATCGGGACCGCGATGGAACGGGAAAGAGCCGAAAGCCCGAGCATAAAGCCCGCAACGATTAACGACCGATAAGAGACATTTCCGGTTGGACTCACGAGAAGAGCGAGGGCGGTGATCAGAAGAGGGACATAGAGATTTTCTGAAAAGGCGAGTATTGGAAACGCGACGAATTCGGGGTAGACCGCGATGATGAGTCCCGTCCAGACACCGGTACGGGAACCGCCCACACGCCTCCCGAGCACCATGGCCGCCCACACGATGATGAGCGACAGGAAGATCTGCACCAAACGGATCGGGACCAGCCCTTCGCCGAAAAGTTTTTGAATACCGCAAAGAAAAAAGGGATAGAGGGGGGGTCTCGCCGAGAGTTGGTCTCCGGTCTTGAATCCTTCTCCGGCCGCCAGACTCCCGGCGAGCTCAAGATAGCGGTTTTCATCGTACCTCGGCTGATAATTCAAAGTCAGGAAGAAGAGAAGGAGACGAAGCGCGAGCGCCAGCAGGAGAATAAGCGCTACCGACCGTCCGAAGGATGCTGTATCACATTCGATTCGTTCGCTCTCAATTACCATGGGCGGTTCCATTCGATCTACGGCCGACCCACAAAATAATTCGCCAACACCCTTCCATTTGACCTTACAAAAACACGAATCGCGCTGTTAATAGATTACCACAACTTACTCTCCTCGTTGCGGCGGACTACCTGTCCATCCACTCAATTGCATCCGCCTTGTCCCACTGCGACTTATCGATCCCCGAGAGTCCGAGACTTTCACGTCGTGGTTGAGCCACAGGCGGGGACTGTGGGTCTTTGGAATCGTGCGCGAGGGAGCCGCGGGGGCTAAGTTCAATATTCCGAGCCTGTAACCCCCGTACCCATGCGTCGTTAACCGCCCGGCCTTCAGTTGACTCTCTACATTCCGTGGTTGTGTAAGCAGATGGTGCAAAAGGTGATAGAGATTGACAGAGGTGGTCCCCAATAATCGGACAGCATGCTAAGGTGGACTCTCCGGAACTGAGGAGGAGAGACCATGGCGAAACGTCGACGGTT